>NZ_DASYHS010000272.1:0-10442 GCF_035998295.1 Arenibaculum sp.
CTGCTGATCGCGCAGTATCTCCAGCTCGTCATCGGCATGTCGCCCATGACCGCGGGGGTGTGGACGATCCCGCCAGCCGTCGCCTGCGTGGCCGGATGCCTGGGTGCGCCCGCGCTGGCGCAGCGGGTCCCGCCCGCGGCGATCGTCACGTCGGGCCTGCTGCTCGTGGCGGCCGGCTTCGCGGTCATGGCGGCGTTCACGGCCGGGTTCGGGCTGGCGGCGATCATTTCCGGCATGGCCGTCCTCGGGCTCGGCGTCGCGGCCATCGTGACGTTGGGTACCGACCTGATCCTCGCCAGCGCCCCGGCGGAGAAGGCAGGCGCGGCATCGGCCATCTCCGAGACCGGCTCCGATCTCGGCGGTTCGTTCGGCGTGGCGGTGCTCGGCAGCGTCGGTGTCGCCGTCTATCGGGCGGCGGTCGAGATACCGGAGGGGCTGAGCGAGGACCGTGTGGCGGCGGTGCGCGACACGCTCGGCGCGGCCGTCGACGTCGCGAGCGCTCTCTCGGGCCCCTCCGGTCCCATCCTGCTCGAATCGGCCCGGCAGGCTTTCGAGGGCGGCCTGGTGTTCGCCTCGGGCGCGGGGTTCTGCGTCCTGCTGTCCACCGCGATCTTCTTCGCGTGGACCAACCTGCGCCGCGGCGCCCTGCGCCCGGCGATCCAAAGCCAAGGAGACATCCGATGACCACGGAACGCGACGAACGGGCGATCCATGCCCTGATCGAGGACTGGACCGACGCGATCTGCAAGGGCGACATCGACGGGGTCCTGGCGAACCGGGCGGACGACATCGTCATGTACGACGTGCCGGAGCCGATCCAGGAAAAGGGCATCGACGCCTACAGGCGGACCTGGACGCTCTTCTTCGAGCACAACGAAGCCGGGCCCGACCGCTTCAGGCTCAGTGACGTCCAGGTCGTCGCCGGCGGCGACGTCGCCTACGCCCATGGCCTGCTCACGATCGGCGGCGGCGACGCCTACTGCCGCCTCACGCTCGGTCTGCGGCGCATCGGCGGCATGTGGAAGGTGGCGCACGAGCACCATTCCATCCCGATCAAGCTTGGTCGATGATCCCGTCACGGCCGCACCAACCTCTTGCGCGGCGTGCTCGAACTCCGACGAGGACGCGCGGGCCCGTCAGGCGGCTTCCAGCACGGCGCTGAGGAAGGCGCGGGTGCGCTCGTTCTCGGGGTTGGCGAAGAGGCGCTCGGGCGGGCCCTGCTCGGCGATGCGGCCCTGGTCGAAGAAGCAGACCCGGTCCGCGAACTCGCGCGCGAAGCCCATCTGGTGCGTCACCATCAGCATGGTCAGGTCGTGCTCGTCGGAGAGGCGGCGGATCACGCCCAGAACCTCGCCGACCAGCTCGGGGTCGAGGGCGGAGGTCACCTCGTCGAACAGCATCACCTTCGGCCGCATCGCGAGTGCCCGGGCGATCGCGACGCGCTGCTGCTGGCCGCCCGAGAGCCGGCTCGGATACTGGTCGACCTTGTCCTCCAGCCCGACCATGGCCAGCAGCTCGGAGGCGCGCTGCTCCGCCTCGCGCCGGGACAGGCCGAGCACGTGGATCGGCGCCTCGATGCAGTTGCCGAGCGCGGTCATGTGCGGGAACAGGTTGAAGTGCTGGAACACCATGCCGATCTTGCCGCGGACCCGGCGCAGGTGCCGCTCGTCGGCGGGGACGAGGCGGCCGCGCCGATCCATGTGGGTCAGCGGCTCGCCGTCGACCTCGATCACGCCGCCGTCGATCCGCTCCAGGGTCATCAGGACGCGCAGCAGCGTCGATTTCCCCGAACCGCTGGGGCCGATGATCGCGACCTTCTCGCCGCGCGCGACGTCGAGGTCGAGATGGTCGAGCACGGTGAGCGCGCCGTAGCGCTTCTCGACCGCCCGGAAGCGGACCATGGGCTCGTCGGCGGTGGGGGCGGCAGCGAGAGGGTCGGTGGGGGCCACGGTCATCGCGTCAGCCTTTCCGAAGTGCGAGCCGACGCTCGACGCGGCGCACGAGGGCCGAGGAGACGAGGCTCATGACGAGGAAGAACACGCCGACCAGGGTGATCGGCTCGAGGTAGCGGAACGTGTCGGAACCGATGATCTTCGCCCGCTGCATCAGCTCGACCACCGCGATCGCGGACAGCAGCGGCGTGTCCTTGAACATCGCGATCAGGTAGTTGCCGAGTGCGGGGACCACCGGCGGGATCGCCTGGGGCAGGACGACGTCGCGGTACGTCGTCCAGGGGCCGAGGTTCAGCGCGACCGCCGCCTCCCACTGGCCGCGCCGGATGCCCTGGAGGCCGGCGCGGTAGACCTCGGCCGTGTAGGCGCTGTAGTGCAGCGCGAGACCGGCGATGCCGGCGACCATGGCCGGCAGCACGATCCCGAATTCCGGCAGGACGTAGAAGGCGAAGTAGATCTGGATCAGCAGCGGCGTGCTGCGCACGAACTCGATCAGCGCGCCCACCGGCACCGAAATGAACCATCTCCGGCTCATCCGCAGGATGGCGAGCACGAGGCCGAGCACGACCGCGACCGCGAAGCCGATGACGGTCGCGAACACCGTGATCCGCGCGGCTTCGAGGAGCAGGGGCAGGATCTCGAGCGCGAAGCCCCAGTCGAATCCCTCCATTCAGGCGGTCCTCCGGGCGATGCCGCGCGACAGCCGCCTCTCGGCGGCGCGCACGGCCAGCGCGATCGCCTGGGCGAGCAGGAAATAGATCACGAGGACCAGCGTGAAGATCTCGACCGTGCGGAAGGTGAAGGCGTTGAGCTGGGAGGCGCGGAAGGTCAGGTCGCCGAGCGTGATCAGCGAGACCAGCGAGGTCCCCTTCAGCAGCTCGATCATCAGGTTGCCCCAGGGCGGCAGCATCGCCAGCGCCGCCTGCGGCAGGACGATGCGGCGCATGCGCAGCGCGGGCGTCATGTTGAGGGCGACGGACGCCTCGATCTGGCTGCGCGGCACGGCCTGGATCGCCGAGCGCACGACCTCCGCGCCGTAGGCGCCGATGTTGAGGCCGAGGCCCAGCACCGCGACCGTGAACGCGTCCAGCTCCAGGCTGAACGGCGGCAGCGGCAGGACGAAGTAGAGCCAGAAGAGCTGGACCAGCAGCGAGGTGCCGCGGAACGTCTCGACATAGACGGCGGCCAGCGCGCGCACCGGCCGCCAAGCGGACAGCCGCGCAAGCCCGGCAGCAAGGGCCAGCGCGGCTGCGAGCAGGGAGGCGACCGCGGTGATGCGGACCGTCAGCCAGGCGCCGTCGAGCAGCGGCGGAAGGAGTTCGAGCATGGGATCGGGTGCGGACGATCCGGCGCGGCGCCCCGTCGCTGACGAAGCGCCGTGCCGGAAATCCCGCTTACTCCGTGCAGAGCTCGGCGGTGGTCACGCCGGAGGGCATCTCGTTCTTGGTGAAGCCGAACTCCTCGACCAGGGCGAGGTGCTCGGGCGAGCCGACGAACTCGGCGAGGTGCTTGTCGAACTCCTCGCGCAGGGCCTCGTCCTCCTTGCGGAAGCCGAAGGCGCCCGAGCCCATGGCGGCTTCCGGCGTGGTGAACGGTTCCGCCCGCTCGACCGCGTCGCCGCCCTTGCGGGCCATCTGCTCGATCGAGATCGCGGTCAGCGCCGCGGCGTCGACCCGGCCGGCGCGCACCGCGCCGATCATGCTCGCCTGGTCGGGCAGGCGCACGATGCGGTCATCGGGGATGCCGGCCTCCAGGGCGTAGTCGCGTTCGACGGCGCCGGCGAGAACGCCGAGCTGAGCGTCGTCGGCCGAGGCCACGTCCTCATAGGAGTGGAGGTCCTGCGGGTTGCCCGACGCCACCAGGAAGCCCTGGCCGAGCGTGTAGGTCGGTTCGGAGAACGCGATCTCGGCGCAGCGCTTGGGAGTGACGAACATGCCGGCGGCGATCACGTCGAACCGGCCGGCCTTGAGGCCGGGGATCAGCGACGACCATTCGGTCAGGACGCCGTCCACCTCCGGGATGCCCATGCGCTCGAAGATCACCTTCGCGATCTCCGGCGCCTCGCCGGTCAGGGTGCCGTCGGGCGTGGCGTATCCGAAGGGGGCCTCGTTGGCGAAGGCGATCCGGACGTAGCCCCGCTCGCGCGCCTGCTCCAGCGTGTCCTGCGCCAGGGCGGCGCCCGAGACGCCGGCGGTCGCGGCCGCCGCGATCAGCGCGCCCGTCACGGCCGCGCCGAAGCGGCCCAAGGTTCCGTTCGACATGGGGTGTCCTCCTGTGTCTGCGTGTCGGCGCCGGTATCGCCCGAAAGGCCGCGACTCGCGGCAGGGGCCGGCGCACCGTCTGTGGGTTGCCTCCGTCGGCAAGCGGGCCGCTGATGCGACGCCGCAATATCGATTTGGTTTATCCTCAATTCCCCGGGATTTCAAGCCGTGCGTTCCCAGACCTGCGATCGATCAACCTCCCGTCGGTCAAGTCGAGGAACCGGAAGCGCCTCCATTTGTCTCGGAAGAAGAACGGCTCATATTCATTGTCGTCGGGGCGCAGGCTCATGAATTCGCGCAGATCTTTTATTACGGAGTACCGAAGACTGGCGGTGACGGGCCTTCGTCGCCAAATGACGTCGCGAAAGGCGCATGTACGGCGGCCTGCGCCGCCCGTTCGCTCGAACTGGACGCGGGGCATGCCAAATGCCATAGTCCCGCGCCATCACGGAGACCTGAAAGAGGGGCCGAGGCCCCGATACAGCCGCCATGAAAGAACGCATCTCATTCGCCACCTTCCTGTCGAACGTCCAGATCCGGCTCTTCACCTGGCGCCGGGGCGAGCTGGTGGGAACCGACGACTTCGGCAACCGGTACTTCCGTGACAGGAAGGCGCAGAAAGGCAGCGGCCGGCGCCAACGGCGCTGGGTGCTGTACAACGGCGAGCCCGAGGCGACGAAGGTCCCGCCGGAATGGCACGGCTGGCTGCACCACACCAACGACGCGCCGCTGAAGCCGGGCGACGCCTTCCACAAGCCGTGGCAGAAGGAGCACCAGCCCAACCGGACCGGGACGATCGGCGCCTACCGCCCGCCCGGCCACACGCTGGAGGGCGGCCAGCGGGCGCGCGCCACCGGCGACTACGAGCCCTGGACCCCCGGTTGAACGGGTGCCGCGGGGCAGGGGCTGCAGGGGGCTGAGGTCTGGTCATGCGCAGGAACGTCATTGAAACCGTGCTCGGCGGCGTCGTGCTCGCCGTCGCCGCCGTCTTCCTCGTCTTCGCCTATACGAGCGCGGATCTGCGCGCCGTCGACGGCTACGAGGTGACGGCGAACTTCTCCAGCGTCGGGGGGCTGCAGAACGGCAGCGACGTCCGCATCAGCGGCGTCAAGGTCGGCTCGGTCACCGGCCAGACGCTCGATCCCGACACCTTCCTCGCGGTCGTGCGCATGAACATCGACCCCGCGATCCGGCTGCCCGGGGACACCGTCGCCGTGATCGCGAGCGAGAGCCTGCTGGGCGGGCGCTACATGGCCCTGGAGCCGGGCGGCGCGGAAGAGCTGATCGAGCCGGGCGGGCGCATCGAATACACCCAGTCGACGCCGGGTATCGAGCAGCTGCTGGGTCAGGTGATCTTCAGCATGCAGGGGGCCGGCGGCCCGGCGGCCGGCGGTGCGGCCGGCGGGGCCACCGACGCGCAGGAGGGGGCGGGCGGTGGCGGCCTTCTGGACTGACCGCGCGGCGCTCGCCGCTCTCGCGCTCGTGCTGGCTTCGGGCCTTGCCACCCCCCTGGCGGCGGAGCCGATGGAGGAGAAGCAGGAGGCGGTCCTTCAGGCGCTCGACAAGGTGACCGCGCGCGTCCGCACGATCGAGGCGCCGGTCGGCGGCACGGTCGATTTCGGCGCGCTCGCGGTCACCATCCGCGCCTGCCGGAAGGCGCCGCCGATCGAGGCGCCGGAGGCGGCGGCCTTCCTGGAGATCGACGAGATCCGGCCGGGCGAGCAGTCGCAGAGGATCTTCGACGGCTGGATGTTCGCCTCCAGCCCCGCGCTCTCGGCGCTCGAACACCCCGTCTACGACGTCTGGGTGCTGGACTGCAGGTAGGCCTCGATTACCTCGTCCTCGCTGCCGGCCCGGAAGTCCGCCCTTAGACGGACCGCCGGGGCGAGCCGGGCGCGGTAGAGGTGGCGCGGGATCTCGAGCGCGCCGAACTGGCGCAGATGCCCGGTCACGAACTGGGTGTCCAGCAGCGCGTAGCCGTTCCGGCGCAGCCGGGCGACGAGATGGACCAGCGCCACCTTGCTGGCGTCCGTCACGCGCGAGAACATGCTCTCGCCGAAGAAGGCGCCCCCGAGCGACACGCCGTACAGCCCGCCGACGAGCCGCCCGTCGAGCCGGCACTCGACGCTGTGCGCGTGGCCGAGCGCGTGCAGCTCCAGGTACAGGCGCAGGATCTCGGCGTTGATCCAGGTCTTCGGGCGGTCGGGCGCCGGCTCGGCGCAGGCGCGGATCACGTCCTCGAAGCCGCGGTCGACCGTCACCTCGAAATGCCGCCGGCGGACCGTCCTCAGCAGGCGCCGCGGGACGTGGAACCCGTCCAGCGGCAGGATGCCGCGCCGTTCGGGATCGAACCAGTACAGCTCCGGGCTGTCGGCGTCCTCGGCCATGGGAAACACCCCCACCGCATAGGCGCGCAGCAGCAGCGTCGGCGTCAGCTCTTCCAAGGAATAACGGCTCCTGCCCGTGATGCGGCGGGCGGGCAGTATACAGGACGACCTTGGCGGCGGTCCAACGCATGCGAGGCATGCAGCCGTCCCGCCATCGTCGAAAGGATTTGTTAATAGTTGGGCGACCATAGGAGTTCGAAAATAAAGCCCGCCGCACGCCCGTAACATACATGCAATATTACAGTTTGGTTGCATGAAGCTATTATTGCGCGTTGTTTGCGGAGGGTGCCGGGAAACTTGTCGAACGAGCTGAGGTGTCCAGTGACGCTTGCGATGACCATGGATGCGATGCCCGGGCTGGGCGTCGCGAAAGCCGGCGCCGGCTGGCGCCGGCCGGTTCTGCGCCCGTCGATCGGACTGCGGATCGGGTTGCTGGTCGGCGGCGCGCTCGCGGCCTTCGCGCTGACCGGGGCGGTCTACGTCTCGGGCGAGCGGCAGGTCGCGCAGGCGACGGCCCGGCTCGCCGGCTTCGGCGAGCTGGTCGAGCTGGCGGCCGGCGCGGAGCGCCTGTCCGGCGCGATGCGGGCCCATGCGCACGACTTCATCGGCCGGCGCGACCGCGGGGCCGCCGAGACCTTCCACGCCGAGGCCACCGCGCTGACGGCGCTGCTCGAGCGCATCGGCGGCCATGGCGAGGCCGCGGCGGCCGGGCACGCGGCGGATCTGCGCGCGGCGGTGGGCGAGGCGGACGCGCTGTTCGCGCGGATGCGCGGTACGGCGGTCGAGCTTGGCCTGTCGAACGAGGACGGCCTCGCCGGGACGCTGGGCGGCTCGGTCGCCAAGGTCGAGGGGGAGCTGCGCAAATGGCCTGTCTCGGCCGCGGGCGACCTGCATCTCAGCATGCTGCGCATGCGCGTCGCGGAGAAGGACCTGCTGCTCTACGGCGACGAATCGCATCTCAACCAGCACCGCAAGGCCTACAACGAGTTCGACTTCGGGCTGCTCGGCTCGCAGCTCGACCCGGCGACGCAGGAGGCGCTCGGCGCATTGGGGCGCACCTACCGCGAGGATCTGCAGCGCTTCGCCGAGACGCGCCGCCGGCTGGAGCTGGAGGCGCTGGAGGTCGACACCGCGCTCGCGGACCTGGAGCCGCGGTTCGCGGCGCTGTTCGACGCGGCTCGCACCGGCATGGGCGAGGCGATGGCGGAGAAGGAGCGCACGCGCGCGGCGACGGCGCGCTGGGCGGCGGCGGCCGGCCTCGCCAGCCTCGTGGTGTTCCTCGTCTCCAGCCTGCTGCTGGCGCGCAGCATCACCGGCCCGCTCCGGGGGATCGAGGCGTCCATGCGGCGCCTCGCCGCCGGCGACCGGCAGCTTACGATCCCCGGCCGCGACCGGCGCGACGAGATCGGCGCGATGGCGCGCGCCATCGAGGTCTTCCGGCGCAACGCCGAGGAGATGGAGCGGCTCAAGGCCGAGGAGGAGGTCAGGGAGCGGCGGCGCAAGGAGGCGTTCCAGACGAAGTTCGGCGAGCTCGCGGCGGCGCTGGAGGCCGAGATGCGTTCGACCGTCGCGGCCGTGGTCGAGCATGCGACCTCGATCGCCGGCCTCGCGGCCGGCATGACGCAGGCGGCCGAGCGCACGGGCGCGCAGTCGGCCGGCGTCGCCGGCGCTGCCCGGGACGCGACCGGGAACGTCGATGCCGTCGCCTCCTCCTCGGAAGGCCTCGCGGTCACCTCGCGCGAGATCGGCCGGCAGATGGACGAGATCTCGGACATCGTGAGGCGGGCGGTCGAGCAGGGCGAGCGCACGCGGAGCACCGTGGGCGGGCTGGCCGACGCGGCGCGCGACATCGGCGAGGCGGCCGGGCTGATCGGCGAGATCGCCGCCCAGACGAACCTGCTGGCGCTCAACGCCACCATCGAGGCCGCGCGGGCAGGGGAGGCGGGAAGGGGATTCGCCGTCGTCGCCGGCGAGGTGAAGTCGCTGGCGGCCCAGTCCGGGCAGGCGACCGAGCGCATCGGCACCCGGATCGGGGCGGTGCGGGACGCGACCGGGAGGGTCGTGGACCATATCGGCCAGGTGCAGGAGGTGATCCGGCACATCGACGAGATCGCGCTGCGCATCGGCAGGGCGGTGGAGGAGCAGCGGACGGCCACGGAGGCGATCCATCGCGGCGCCGCGACCGCGGCCGACGGCACCCGGGAGGTCTCGGCGCGGATCGCGACCGTCTCCCAGGACGCGGGCGAGACCCATCGCCTCGCCCGCGTCCTCGACGCCAGGGCCGCCGAGATCGGCGCCGAGGTCGGCCGGCTGCGCGAGAGGCTGGTGGCCCTGCTGGACCGGGCCGGCCGGGAGGCGTGATGCCGGCGGCCCCGGATCACCGTGCCGCGGCGCAAGGAGAAGGTTCGGGGTTGCAAGGAGGCGGGCGGAAGGCCAAACTGCGTCACGGATAGTCTCGCCCCTGCCCGTCTCGCCCACTAGCCGTCCGCCGAGGGTATGATGCCAGCGCTGGTTGCCGGCAACGCCACATGGCCGTGGCGGAGATCGAAAGGTGCCGGGTTCGGATGACGGCCCCCTTCGCCAAGAGGCTGTCGTTCCGGCAGGCGCGCAACACCGTCCTGATCGCGGTCCTGCTCGGGATCGCGGTGACGGCGATCGAGCTTTTCTTCGAGGTCGAGCGGGAGAGGGCGGCGATCGCCGACACGGTGCAGCAGGTCGTGCGCATCGTGCAGGAGCCGGCGGCCAAGGCGACCTACGACCTGGACCGCCAGCTCGCCGCGGGCGTGCTCGACGGGCTGTTCAGCTACCGGCCGATCTACCGCGCCAGCGTCTACAACGAGTTCGGCCTGCTCGCGGCCGAGGAGCGGCTGCCGGCGGCCCATTCGATGCGCTGGCTGTCGGAATGGCTGTTCGGCGGCAACCTCGAGGTCGAGGTGCCGCTGACCTACGTGCCGGTCGGGCGCAGCGCGATCGAGGTCGGCGAGATCCGGGTCAGCATCGACATCCACCAGGCCGCCTCGACCTTCCTCAGCCGCTCGGGCACGACGATCGTCAACGGGCTGGTGCGCAACCTGGTGCTGGGCCTGCTGCTGACCGCGATCTTCTACGTCATGGTCACGAAGCCGATCCTGGCGGTCAGCCGCGATATGGAGACGGTGACGCCCGACGACCCGAGCGCGCGCAAGGTCCGTTGCCCCGAAGGCCATGCCCACGACGAGATCGGCTTCCTGGTCGGCCGCATCAACGAGCTGCTTTCCGCCTTCGGCGCGACGCTGGGCCAGCGCGACCAGTTCGCCGCCGACCTGATGGCGGCGCGGCGCCGGGCGGAGGAGGCGAGCCGGGCCAAGTCGCAGTTCCTGGCCACGGTCAGCCACGAGCTGCGCACGCCGCTGAACGCGATCATCGGCTTCTCGGAGCTGATCAAGGCGGACGGCGCGCACGGGGCCGAGGCGCATGCCGACTACGCCGGCGAGATCCTGACCAGCGGCAACCAACTGCTCGCGATCATCAACGACATCCTGGACCTGGCGGAGATCGACACGGGGATGCAGAAGCTGGCGATCGAGCCGGTGGAGGTCGGGCGGATGTTCGACAAGTGCATCCGCATGCTCGACGGGGCCGTGCGCGACCGCCGCATCGACCTGCGCGTCACGGTCGCGGCCGACCTGCCGCCTGCGCTGGCGGACGCCCGGGCGCTGCGCCAGATCGTCGTCAACCTGCTGTCGAACGCGCTGAAGTTCACGCCCGAGGGTGGTGCTGTCGAACTGTCGGCGGTGCCGGACCGGGGCCGCATCGCGATGGTGGTGGCGGACAACGGGATCGGCATCGCGCCCGAGCACCTC
>NZ_DASYHS010000281.1:0-35769 GCF_035998295.1 Arenibaculum sp.
TCCCCCCCCGCCGCCGGGTACCGGTCAGCCCGTGCCGAGAGCGATGAAGCGGAGGTCGCCCTGCCGGTCGACGAGCAGGAGGACCGAGCGCCGCCCGGCGTCGCGCGCGGCGTCGATGCGCTGGACCACGTCGCGCGCGGAGCGCACTTCTTCCTGGCCGACCTCCACGATGACGTCGCCCGGCAGCAGGCCCTTCTCGGCCGCCGGGCTGCCCCGGTCGACCTCGGCGACCAGCACTCCGGCCACCTGCTCGGCGATGCCGAACTGCTGGCGCAGCTCCGGCGTGATGTCGGTCAGCTGGAGGCCGAGGCTGCCCACCGTCTCCGGCGCGGAGCTCTGCGGGGCGGCCTGGTCCGGGATGGAGGCGAGCAGGCCGGACTCCTCCGCCGCTTCCAGCTCGCCGACCTTGACCATCAGCCTGGTCTCCCCGCCGCCGCGCCACACCGTCACCGGCACCTCGCGCTCGACCGACGTCTCCGCCACGATGCGGGGCAGCCGCCGCATCTCCGTGATCTCCCGGCCGTTGAAGCTCAAGATCACGTCGCCCGGGAGAATGCCGCCCTCGGCGGCCGGCCCGTCGGGCGTCGTGCTCGCCACCAGGGCACCATAGGCGCGCTCCATCCCGATGCTCTCGGCGATGTCGGGCGTGACCGCCTGGATGCGGACGCCGAGCCAGCCGCGCCGCGTGCGGCCGAACTCCTGGAGCTGCTCGACCACGGGCTGCGCGAGGGAGGTCGGGATGGCGAAGCCGATGCCGACCGACCCGCCCGAGGGAGAGAAGATCGCGGTGTTGATGCCGATCACCTCGCCTTCGAGATTGAACATCGGGCCGCCGGAATTGCCCCGGTTGATCGAGGCGTCGGTCTGGAGGAAATCGTCGTACGGACCGGCGTTGATGTCGCGGGCCCGGGCGGAGATGATGCCGGCGGTGACCGTGCCGCCGAGGCCGAACGGATTGCCGATCGCTATCACCCAGTCGCCCACGCGCATCGCGTCGCTGTCGCCGAAACGCACGTGGGGCAACGGCCGGTCCACCGTCACGCGCAGCAATGCGAGGTCGGTCTTCGGGTCGCGCCCGACCACCTCGGCCGCGAGATTGGTGTCGTCGTGCAGGATCACCGTGATCTCGTCGGCATCCTGGATGACGTGGTTGTTGGTGACGACGTAGCCGGTCGGATCGATGATGAAACCGGAGCCGAGCGACGTCGAGCGGCGCGGCGCGTCGGGGCCGGGTCCCTGGCGCTCGAAGAAATCCCGGAAGAACTCCTCGAACGGGGAGCCGGGGGGGAACTGCGGCAGGTCCGGCATCGCCCCTTCGCCACGACGCTCGGGAATGTTCTGCGTCGTCGAGATGTTGACCACGGCAGGGAGAAGGCGTTCGGCAAGGTCTGCGAACGAATCCGGGGCATTGGTCCGGCCTTGCGCCTGAGCGGCACCGGCCGCCAGGAGGACGGCCGCCACCAGCGCCGCGAGCAGGGGCAGGATAACCGCCAGGGTCCATGATTCCTGCCGCTGGTCGACGGCCTTGGCCGTAGCGGTCCGACGGGCACGTTGGGTCACGCGAGCTGTCTCCTCGACTCGAAGCGGCGCCTTTCGGGGATGGGCGAGGCCCAACCCGTCGTCAACGAGGTATGTTGCCGCCCGACCACCTTCAAGCGATCGGGCATCGCAACCGGTCGAGCGGAAGGGTCCATCCAAATTGCGGCACCTTTTGGCGGCGGCGCGGGATCAGCCGCGCAACAGCCAGACTATTCCAACCCCGATTGCCGCCGCAATCAATCCGACGGCGCGCAGCCTGTCCGGCGCGAGCGCCAGCGCGGCCGCGAGCGCCTGGCGCATCGCGGCCGGGAAGAGCGCATAGAGCAGGCCCTCGATCACGAGGACGAGCGCCAGCGCGGTCAGGACGTCTTCGGATGCCAGGGGGACACCGGGGAGGGAACAGGCATGGAAAAAGCGGACGGCCGGACCCGTGAAGGGCCCGGCCGCGGGAAGGGAGCGCTACTGCGCCGGCGCCTGGAGCGGCGACGCCCGTCCGGTCGCCTCGGCTTCCTGCACGGTGGCCGGAGACGGCAGCGCCCCGGTCGGAGGCAGGGCGGCGGGGCCGACGCTGCCGGGAGGCGTCTCCGGTCCGTCCTGGCGCCCCGCGAGCAACCCGGCATCGACGTCGCGGAAGAAGCGGAAGAAGTCGCCGGTCGGAGACAGGACGAAAGTGGTGTCGTCCTTGTTCAGCGACTCCCGGTAGGCCTGGAGCGTCCGGTAGAAGGAGTAGAATTCCGGGTCCCGGCCGGAAGCCTCCGCAAGGATGCGAAGCGCCTGGTTGTCGCCTTCGCCGCGCAGGATCTGCGAGTCGCGCTGGGATTCCGCGATGATGACCGTGCGCTCGCGATCCGCGCGGGAACGGATCTGCTGGGCCTGCTCCTGGCCCTGGGCACGGGCCTCGGCGGCCTCGCGCTCACGTTCGGAACGCATGCGGGCGAAGATGGCCTGGCTGGTCTCCTCGGGCAGGTCGGCGCGGCGGATCCGGACGTCGACGATCTCGATGCCGAAGCGCTGGGCCTCCTCGTTCACGCGCTGGCTGATGTCGGCCATGACCTGCGTGCGCTCGTCGGAGAGGATCGTGAGCAGGGTCACGTTGCCGAGCACGCGGCGCAGGGCCGAGGTGACGATGGTGTTGAGGCGCTGCTCCAGCGTCGCCTCGTCCCGGACCGTCTGGTAGAAGCGCAGCGGGTCGGCGATGCGGTAGCGGGCGAAGGCGTCGACGTCGAGGCGCTTCTGGTCGGCCAGGATCACCTGCTCCACCGGCGGGTCGAGATCGAGGACGCGCCGGTCGTAGACGACGAGGTTCTCGATCAGCGGGACCTTGGCCTGGAGGCCGGGCGTCTGGATCTGGCGCCGCGGCTCGCCGAGGCGCAGGACCAGGACCTGCTGGGTCTCGTTCACGGTGAAGAGGGACGCGAAGGCGACCACGCCCACGAGGAGGACGAGGATGCCGGCGATCAACTTCTTGTTCATTCTGCCACCTCGTCAGTTGGCCGGGACGGGCTGGCCGGCCACGCCCGGACGGCCGGGCGTGGCCGCCTGCGGCTGGCCCGCGATGCCCGGTACCCTGAGCTCGTTCAGCGGCAGGTAGGGGACGACGCCCTGTCCACCGGTGTCGCCGTCGATGATGACCTTGTTCGTGCCGCGCAGGATCTGCTCCATCGTCTCCAGATAGAGGCGGCGCGTCGTCACGTCCGGAGCGTCGCGGTAGGCCTCGAACACCGCCACGAAGCGCTGCGCGTCACCCTGCGCGAGGCTCACGACCTGCTCGCGATAGGCCGAAGCCTCCTGGATCAGGCGCTCCGCCTCGCCGCGTGCGCGCGGGATCACGTCGTTGCGGTAGGCCTCGGCCTCGTTGCGCAGACGCTCCCGGTCGGCGCGGGCCCGCTGGACGTCGTTGAAGGCGTCGATGACGGCGCCGGGCGGGTCCACCTTCTGCAGCTGCACCTGCACGACCTCGATGCCGGCCTGGTACTGGTCGAGCATGCCCTGGAGGAGGGCGCGGGTCGCGACCTCGATCTCTTGGCGCGCTTCCGTCAGCGCGGGCTGGATGTCGGTCCGGCCGATCACCTCGCGCATGGCGGATTCGGCCGCCTTCTTCACCGTCGCCTCGGGATCGCGGATCTTGAACAGGTATTCGCCGGCGTCCTTGATCTGCCACAGCACGGCGAAGTCGATGTCGATGATGTTCTCGTCGCCGGTCAGCATCAGGCTCTCGTCCGGGACGTCGCGGTCGGCCCCCCCGCGCCGGCCGTCGACCGCGCCGGAGCGGTAGCCGACCTCGATCCTGTTGACGCGGGTCACCTTGGGCAGGAGCACGCTCTCGATCGGCGTCGGCAGGTGGTAGCGCAGGCCCGGCTGCTCGGTCCTGACCCAATCGCCGAAGCGCAGGACGACGCCCTGCTCTTCCGCGCCGACCCGGTAGAAGCCGCTGAGCAGCCAGACCCCGACGATGATGATGCCGAGGATCGCGACGCCGCGTCCGCTGCCGAAGCCGCCGGGCATCACCCTGCGGATGCGGTCCTGGCCCTTGCGCAGGAGTTCTTCCAGATCGGGTGGCGTCGGCCCGCCCGACCCGCCGCCGCCGCCGGGCCGGCCCCACGGGTTGTTGCCACCGCTGCCGGGTGGCGGTCCCCAAGGGCCGCCACCGCCGCCCCCTCCCTGATTGCTCCACGGCATGCCGCTCGATCCTCTCGTACCTGTATATCGTTCTTGGACGCCCTGCCGAGCTCCGGAGTTCCCGGTGCGCGAGCCGTGCGCCGTCCTTCGCGGCACGGCTCCCGACAGTTTGCCGTTGCGGCCCCGAGCTTTCCATCCGTTTCGCCCGGCCCTATAAGTACCGGGGCAGATGGAGCGTTTCCTGGCCGTCCGATACCCGCCAATATTGGAGAAAGTTCGGAGTTTTCAACATATGGCACAGGTGACCGAAGCCCAAGTGCTCGACGCGTTGCGTGCGGTCCTCGACCCGGATCGCGGCGCCGACGTCGTCGGCCTCGGCATGATCTCCGGCGTCGTGATCAAGGACGCGATGGTCCAGTTCGCGATAGAGGTCGACCCCGCGCGCGGGCCGGCGCTGGAGCCGTTGCGCCGCGCCGCCGAGGAGGCGGTCGAACGCCTGCCGGGAGTGACGTCCGCGACCGCCGTCCTGACGGCGCACCGCGAGGCGGCACGCCAGGAGGGGCCGCACCGGCACGCGGCGGGCCGCGCGGGCGGCCAGCAACAGGGCGGCCAGCAACAGGGTTCGCGCCCCCTGGTGCCGGGCGTCGGCGCGATCATCGCGGTCGCGTCGGGCAAGGGCGGCGTGGGCAAGTCGACGACCGCGGCCAACCTCGCGCTGGCGCTGCGCGTCAACGGGCTCCGGGTCGGGCTGCTCGACGCCGACATCTACGGCCCTTCGGTGCCGCGGATGCTGGCGATCTCGGGCAAGCCGACGTCGAAGGACGGCCGGACCCTGGAGCCGATGGAGAATTACGGCATCGCCGTGATGTCCATGGGCTTCCTGGTCGCCGAGGACACGCCGATGATCTGGCGCGGGCCGATGGTGCAGTCGGCGCTCCAGCAGATGCTCCGCGACGTCCACTGGGGCGAGCTGGACGTGCTGGTCGTCGACATGCCGCCCGGCACCGGCGACGCCCAGCTCACCATGGCGCAACAGGTGCCGCTGGCGGGCGCCGTCATCGTCTCGACCCCCCAGGACATCGCGCTGCTCGACGCCCGCAAGGGGCTGAACATGTTCCGCCGCGTCGACGTGCCCGTCCTCGGGATCATCGAGAACATGAGCTATTTCTGCTGCCCGAACTGCGGGCACAGGACCGAGATCTTCAGCCATGGCGGCGCGCGCCAGGAGGCGGAGCGCCTGGGGACGGAGTTCCTGGGCGAGATCCCGCTCGACATCGCGATCCGCGAGACCAGCGACGAAGGGCAGCCCATCGTGGTGAGCCGGCCGGACAGCCCGCATGCGGAGGCGTACCGGTCGATCGCGGCGCGCATCTGGGAGAAGCTGTCCAAGGACGCCGGCGGCGGACCGCAGCGCCCCGCCCCGCGCATCGTCGTGAGCTGAGGGGGGAGCCTCCTCCCGCCGGCGGCGGGAGGAGGCGTTCCGTCAGCCGATCAGCAGGCTGTCGTCGCTGACCTGCTCGCCGCCGCGCTGGCGGGCGAACAGCGCCAGCAGGTCCGGCACGTCCATGCCCGCGCGCTCCGGTCCGGAAACGTCGAGGACGATCCGGCCTTCGTGGAGCATGATCGTCCGGTCGCCATAGTCGAGCGCCTGGCGCATGCTGTGGGTCACCATCATCGTGGTCAGCCGGTGCTCGGTCACGATGCGGCGCGTCAGCTTCAGGACGAAATCCGCGGTCGCCGGGTCGAGGGCCGCGGTGTGCTCGTCCAGGAGCAGGATCTTCGACCCGGCAAGCGTCGCCATCAGCAGGCTGACCGCCTGGCGCTGGCCGCCGGACAGCAGCCCCATGCGGTCGGACAGCCTGTTCTCCAGCCCGAGCCCGAGTTCGGAGACCCGCTCCCGGAACCCGCGCCGGCGCCCGCCGTCGAGCGCGCGGCCGAAGCCCCGGCTGCGCCCGCGCGCGGCCGCCAGCGCCATGTTCTCCTCGATCGTCAGCGTCGCGCAGCTGCCCGCCATCGGGTCCTGGAACACCCGGGCGACCAGCCCGGCACGCCGGGGCGTCGCCCAGGTGGTGACGTCGACGTCGTCGATCGCGATGCGGCCATCCTCCGGGATCGCATCCCCGGCGAGCGCCGACAGCAGGGTCGACTTGCCGGCGCCGTTGGAGCCGATCACGGTGACGAACTCCCCTTCGGGGATCCGCAGGTCGACACCACGCAGGGCGTGCTTCTCCAGTGGCGTGCCCGGAGCGAACACGACATGGACGTTCTCTACGGTGATCATTGCGCCGGCACTCTCCTTGGGGCCCTACCCCCGCCGGCCCGAACGCGGACGCGCGGCAGGATCAGCGCGACGGCGACCAGGACCGCCGTGACGAGGTTCAAGTCGGACGCCTGCAGCCCGATGACGTCGGCGGAAAGGGCGAACTGGATGGCGAGGCGGTAGACGATCGAGCCGAAGACGCACCCGACGAGGATCCACAGGAGCCTCCGGGCCCGGAACACGGTCTCGCCGACGATCACGGCCGCGAGACCCACTACGATCGTGCCGATGCCGGCGGTCACGTCGGCGAAGCCGTTGGTCTGCGCGAACAGGGCGCCGGCCAGCCCGACGAGGGCGTTGCTGAGCGCCATGCCGACATAGACGTGGAGATCGGTCGAGACGCCCTGGGCACGCGCCATGCGCGCGTTCACGCCCGTCGCCCGCATGGCGAGGCCGAACTCGCTGCCGAGGAAGCGCGCGAGCAGCAGCACGACGATCGCGACCACGACGAGCACGAACAGGGGACGGACGATGTGCTCGGGCACGCCGAGCCCGTAGAACGGCGTCAGCACCGTCTCCTGGGCGATGAGCGCGACGTTCGGGCGGCCCATGACGCGCAGGTTCACCGAGAACAGCGCGATCATCGTCAGGATGCTCGCGAGCAGGTGCAGGATGCGGAACCGGACGTTCAGCGTCGCCGTCACCAGTCCCGCGACCGCGCCCGCGGCCATGGCCCCGAGGCTGGCCAGCCACGGGTTCACGCCGGCGACGATCATGGTGGCGGCAACGGCAGCCCCGAGAGGGAAGCTGCCGTCGACCGTCAGGTCGGGAAAGTCGAGCACGCGGAACGCCAGATAGACCCCGAGACCGACCAGCGCGAAGACGAGGCCGATCTCGACGGCACCGAGGAGGGCGACCTGGCTCATCGGCCACCCTCGATCCGGCATCCCGCAGCGCGGCCGACGAGAGCGGCCGCACAGTGGCGCGGGCTGGTCACTGGCCGATCACCTTGGTCGCACGGGACACGACGGCTTCCGGCAGCTTCACGCCCTGCGCCTCGGCGGCGGCCGGGTTGACCACCAGGTCGGTGCCGGCGGCGACCCGCACCGGAATGTCGCCGGCATTCTCGCCCTTGAGGATCCGCGCCACCACTTCGCCGGTCTGCCGGCCGACGTCGTAGTAGTTGAAGCCGACCGCCGCGAAGGCGCCGCGATCGACGCTCGCCGTATCGGCGGCGTAGACGGGGATGTCGTTCTGGTCCGCGACCGAGACCACGCCCTCGAGCGCGGAGACGATCGTGTTGTCGAGCGGGATGTACATGACGTCCGCCCGGCCGACGAGGCTGCGCGCCGCCGCCTGGACGTCGGCCGACCGGGTCGCCGTGGCCTCCACGATCTCCAGACCCTGCTCCTGCGCCATTTCCTTCATCATGTTGACGACGGTCACGGAGTTCGGCTCACCGGGATTGTAGGGGATGCCGATGCGCTTGGCGTCCGGCGTGATCTCCTTGATCAGGGCCAGGTGCTCGGCGAGCGGGGACATGTCGGACAGGCCGGTCACGTTCCCGCCGGGCTTCTCCATGTCGGTGACGAGCTGGGCGCCGAGCGGATCGGTCACGGCCGTGAAGACGACGGGGATGTCGCGGGTCGCGGCGACGACGGCCTGGGCCGAAGGCGTGGAGATCGGCACGATCACGTCCGGCCGGTCGCCGACGAGCTGGCGGGCGATCTGGGCGGCGGTCGCAGGGTTGCCCTGGGCGCTCTGGTACGAGAACTGCAGGTTCTCGCCCTCGCGGAAACCGGCGTCCTTGAGCGCGTCGCGCACGCCGTCGCGCGCGGCGTCGAGGGCCGGGTGCTCGACGATCGCCGTGACGGCGACGCTCTTGGTCTGGGCGAATGCGGGGGTCGCGAGCACGGCGAGTGCGGCGGTGGCGGCCGCCAGCGAAAGCATCTTCATGACGAGTTACCTCCCTGTGTAACGCAGCACGCAAGTAACGATGCACCTTGCGCGCTGTCGTGGTTGCGCAATGGCCTAGACCGAGCCGGCCGTTTCGTCAATATCGGGATTGTCCCCGCGCGGTCTCAAAAGGCCTGCCCGACTATGGCGCCCGGTCGAGCGTTACGAAACTGTAGGCCGGCGTCTCGCCTTCCGCTGGACGGTCGTCGCGCGCCGTCTCGGTCCATGCGGTCCGCTCGAAGGCGGGGAAGCGCGCGTCGCCCTCCACCTCGGCATGCACCTCGGTCAGGTAGATCCGGTCGGCGCGATCCATGAACAGCCGATAGACCTGCTCCCCGCCGATCACCATCGCCTCGCCGGCACCGGCCGCCTCGGCGGCGGCCACGGCCTGCGCCGGGGAGGCCGCGGTGACGACGCCTCCGATCGGCGCGCCGCGGGTCAGGACGATGTTGAGGCGGCCCGGCAGCGGCCGGCCGATCGATACGAAGGTATGGCGCCCCATGACGACCGGCTTGCCGAGCGTCAGCGCCTTGAAGTGGCGCAGGTCCGCAGGGATGCGCCAGGGCAGGCCGTTGTCCCGCCCGATGACGCCGTTCGCAGCGACCGCCGCAACCAGGGAGATCCGCATCGTCGGCAACGTCCCGTGGACTCGGTTTCGATAGACGATCCCAAGACCCTACACGCGCGGCGCCCCGTCTGCCAGCGCTTGAAACAAATGAGAGCTTCTGGCAAGAGATCGGCGGCAACCGGCCCGATCCCTTCATCAGGACACCTTCCGTGCCCCTCGTGCACTAGCGACGCCGCCACGATCGGAATACCACCGGCCGAATGCCGCCGGCACGCATCCCGGAAGCCCCGGGAGAGCGCCGCCGCGCCTTCGGCAATCCGGAACAGCCGTTCCGGCCAGCGGATCCAAGCAGAGGCAAGCATCATGTCCGAACACGGGAACGCCGGCATCCCCGGCGAACGCGGCGTCATACGCGCCGGAAATTTCGAACTCGGCTATGCGATCGAGGGGGACGGCAAGCCCGCCCTCGTGATCGGCAGCGCCGTCTACTATCCCAGGACCTTTTCCGACCGCCTGCGGCAGGAGCTGAAGCTCGTCTTCCTCGACCATGGCGGCCACGGCCGGCCGTCGGGGGCGTTCGAGCCGTCGGACTACGGCCTTGGGACCGTCCTCGCCGACGTCGAAGCGGCGAGGCGCCAGCTCGGCCTGGACGAGGTCGTCGTCATCGGGCATTCCGGAAACGGCTACCTGGCGCTCGAATACGCCAAGGCGTACCCGCAGCGGGTGTCGCACGTCGTCATGATCGCCACCGGCCCGAGCCTCGGCCCCGCGCATATGCGCCTGGCCGAGCGGTACTGGGAGGAAGCGGTCTGCCCGGAGCGCAAGGCGAAGCTCGAGAGCGATCTGCGGCAGCTTCCCGCGGACATCCAGGCGGCGCCGGAACGGCGGTTCGCGGCCTTCTGCATCAGGATGGGGGCCCGGAGCTGGTACGACCACGACTACGACGCCACCGCGCTGTGGGACGGCGTCGGCGTCAACATGCCCGTGGTCGACCACATGTGGGGCACGCTCTTTCGCGACGTCGACGTCGCCGCGGGCCTGTGTGAGCTCGACGTGCCGGTGTTCCTGGCCCTGGGGCGGTTCGACTACCTGGTTCCGCCCTATGCGGCCTGGGACCCGTACAGGGACCGTTTCCGCGACCTGACGGTCCGGGTGTTCGACCGCAGCGGCCATACCCCGCAGCTCGAGGAGAGCGGCGCCTTCGACGACGAACTGCTGCGCTGGCTGGCCGGGCGGCCGGCCCGCTAGACCGCGACCGGGGCCGGGATGTGGGGGTGCGGATCGTATCCGGACAGGACGAAGTCCTCGTAGCGGAAGCCGAACACGTCCCGGACCTCCGGGTTCAGCGTCATCACGGGCAGCGGACGCGGCTCGCGTTCGAGCTGGAGCCGGGCCTGGTCCAGGTGGTTCAGGTACAGATGCGCGTCGCCGAGCGTGTGGACGAAGTCCCCGGGCTCGAGCCCGGTCGCCCGGGCCACCATCAGCGTGAGCAGGGCGTAGGAGGCGATGTTGAACGGCACGCCGAGGAAGATGTCGGCCGAGCGCTGGTAGAGCTGGCAGGACAGCCGCCCCTCGGCGACGTGGAACTGGAACAGGCAGTGGCAGGGAGCGAGCGCCATGCGGTCGAGGTCGCCGACGTTCCAGGCGCTCACGATCAGACGCCGGCTGTTGGGGTTGCGGCGGATCTCCTCCACGACCCAGGAGATCTGGTCGATGACGCGGCCGTCCGCCGCCTCCCACGCACGCCACTGCTTGCCGTACACGGGGCCGAGGTCGCCGTCGGGGCCCGCCCATTCGTCCCAGATCGTGACCTTGTTCTCGCGCAGCCAAGCCACGTTGGTGTCGCCCCGCAGGAACCACAGCAGCTCGTTCACGATCGAGCGCAGATGCAGCTTCTTCGTCGTCACCAGGGGAAAGCCGTCGCGCAGGTCGAAGCGCATCTGCCAGCCGAAAACGCCCCGCGTGCCGACCCCGGTCCGGTCGCCGCGGACGACGCCGCGGTCCAGGACGTGGCGCATCAACTCGTGGTACTGCCGCATCGCTCCCCCCTACTCTGCCCGGCCCTTGATAGCGGAGCATCGCCCCGCCTGGAAAGAGGACTCCTCTTGTAACGAAAACCGGCGGCGTCTATATCTGGATCGTCCGCGCAAGCGGGCTATGGCGATAAACGCCATGTGGAATAAGCGTAGCGGACCCGGGGGCGGTACCCGGCGCCTCCACCAGTTCCAGACCCGCCGGCGGCGCCGGCGGGTACCTCGGGGGCGAAACAGGATCGACGCGCGTGGTAAAGACATGGTTTTCGCCCGGCATGGTTCCGCCGTTATCGGGCCGTATCACAAGTGCCAACGACAACGTTGCACTCCGCGCGGCTGCGTAAGTAGCCGTGCGCGGCTCGGGGGGCGCCGGGCAACAGAAGTCCCCCCACTTCATTATTGTCCCTGGCGAGGCGAACGTCCCTGATGACCGTTGAGCATCTGCGATACGACAAGATGGTTGAAGGGGCGCTGCGCGGCGTCGTTCGGGAAGCCCTGACGCAGGCGGCCGAGCACGGCCTGCCGGGCAACCACCATTTCTATCTGACGTTCCGGACGAACCATCCCGGCGTCGACATTCCCGATTATCTCTCGGACCAGTACCCGAGCGAGATGACGATCGTCCTGCAGTACCAGTTCTATGGACTGGAGATCTCGGAGGACATGTTCAACGTCACGCTCAGCTTCAACAACGTGCATGAGCGCCTGACCATCCCGTTCTCGGCGATCACCACCTTCGCCGACCCGTCGGTGAACTTCGCCCTCCAGTTCCAGCCGCTGCACGCGGCCGAAGCCATGGGCGCGGTCGACGAGATCGAGGCCAGCATCACCGAAAAGGTCGCGGAGACCGCCGAGCGCTCCTCCAAGGAGGAGCAGCCGAAGATGGGCGAAGTGGTCGCGCTGGACGCATTCCGCAAGAAGTAGCGCGGCGGCCGAAGCCGCCGGCCTTGCCTAGGCGGGCGGCATCGGCAGAACGCCCGAGTCGCGGGTCCGGCGCCGGATCTGGCGCGCGAAGCGGAACGGCGAGGGAAGCACGCGCGCCAGCCCGCCCAGGCTCCCGAACGTCGCGGTCGCGCGGCCGAGGCGCATCACGTCGGCGATGCGGCGGTCGAGGAAGCCCCAGGTATCCTGAAAATCCTCGGTGCCGTCGTCGAGCCAGTACAGCACGCTCGTCGAGTAGACCCCCGACAGCAGCGCCCGCTTCGTGTAGTGGCTGAAATCGGTCGCGGCATCCCCGGCGGCGTACCAGATCGTGTCGACGGTCCTGTAGAGCAGCCGCAAGCCGAGCGAGGCGTTCTGCGGCAGGGCGAAATAGGGGACCAGTCGCCTCACGGCCTCGCGGTGCGGGGCCAGCAGCTCCAGCCGGACCCTCACGGCCAGCGCGACGCGTTCCCGGACCTTCATGGCATCGAGCCCCCGCGTCTCGAGCAGGCGCAGCATCTCGCGGTCGGCCCAGACGCTGAAATGCTCGACCAGGTCGGGCACGCCGCCGGGAAAGGCACGCGACGCCTCCTCCCGGCCGAGGCCGGCCATGTCGGCGCCGTCGCGCAGCGCCTGCAGGCTCCAGCCGTCGAAGACGACGTTCGGAAGCGTCGCGAGCATGACCCGGTCCCGCAGGCCCTCCAACTCGTCATGCATGCCGGTCTCGTCCATCCGTGCTCACTCCTTCCCTTCGGCCTTCCCTTCGGCCTTCCCTTCGGCCTTCCCTTCGCCCCCGGTTCCTTCGGTCTCGGCCAGCTGGTAACGGAGGCTCTCCTCGTTAAACCCGAGCCAGCGCAGATCGTCCATCCGTTCGAGATAGAGAACCCCGTCCAGGTGATCCACCTCATGCTGGACGACCCGGGCATGGAAGCCGGTGGCCTCGCGCTCGATCGGGCTGCCGTCCAGGTCGAAGCCGCGATAGAGGATGCGGGCGTGGCGCGGGACGACGCCGCGCAGCCCCGGGATCGACAGGCATCCCTCCCAGCCCGAGAGCATCTCGTCGCCGACCGGCACGATCTTCGGGTTGACCAGGACCGTGATGCCGGAGGGCCCCTCCTCCTCCTCGCCCGGCTGCCGCCGCTCCCGGGGCAGGCGGAAGACGATGAGACGCACCGACTCGTGGACCTGGGGCGCGGCGAGGCCGACGCCGCCCGCGTCCACCATGGTCTCGGCCATGTCGGCGGCCAGACGCCGGACCAGCGGGTCGGCCGGGTCGGGCACCGGATCGGCGACCCTTCGCAGAACGGGGTGCCCCATTCGGGCTATCTTCAAAATGGCCATGGCGATACCAGCTGTTGCAACACTCGCGAAAGCGAAGCCGGCGGCATGCCGCGCCGCGCCCATTCGAACAAAGGCCTTCGAGGCCCACGCGAACAAGGGCCTTCCAGACGAGGCTTCGACGTGCTAGAAGCGCGCCTTCGGGTGGTCGTACCGTTTTCGCATCCGCATGCCCGATCAAACAAGAGGAGAGATAAAGAACGTGCAGGTTCTGGTTCGTGACAACAACGTCGATCAGGCTCTCCGCGCGCTGAAGAAGAAGATGCAGCGCGAGGGTATCTTCCGTGAGATGAAGCTCCGCCGCAACTACGAGAAGCCCTCGGAGAAGCGCGCGCGCGAGAAGGCCGAGGCCGTTCGCCGCACCCGCAAGCTGCTGCGCAAGCGCCTGGAGCGCGAAGGCTACTGATCGTCCCGGCGGCCCCGCCTCCGGGCGTCGCATGACGGCCGACCGCACGAGCCGCCCCGTATTTACGGTGGCGGCTTTTCGTGCTGGCATCGCCGCCCCACGAGACCCGGCGAGCGAGGAAGCAGGCGAGCGATGAGCGATTTCGACCTGGTGGTCAGGGGGAACCTGGTGCTCCCGGACCGGATCGTCGAGGACGGCTACGTCGCCGTGCGCGACGGACGCATCGCCGGCGTCGGGACCGGGCCGGCGCCTTCGGCCCGGGATGCGCAGGATTTCCGCGGCCATTGGGTGATGCCCGGCGTGGTCGACGGGCAGGTGCACACCGGCAGCCAGGCAGGTCAGGAAGGCATCGGGATCGCGTCGCGCGCCGCTGCGGCCGGCGGCATCACGACCATGGTCGACATGCCCTACGACGACCCGGACCCGGTAACGGACGGGTCCCTGCTCCGTCGCAAGGCCGCCATCGTCGACCGCGACGCCCATGTCGACGTGGCGCTCTATGCCACCATTCCGGCCGACGGAACGCTGGACGGGATACCGGGGCTGGTCGAGGCCGGCGCCTGCGGCTTCAAGTTCTCCACCTACGAGGCAAGCCCGACGCGGTTCCCGCGGATCGCCGACGACGTGCTGTACGAGGCGTTCCGGCGCATCGCGCCCTCCGGGCTCGCCTGCGGGGTCCACAACCAGGACCAGGAGCTGACGCGGCGCAACGTCGCCGGGGCGATCGAAGCCGGCGACACCGGCTGGGATGCCTTCGGCCGCGCCCTCGGCCCCCTGGTCGAGGACCTCGCGACCGCCCGGATCTACGAGATCGGGGCCCAGACCCGATCGCGGGCCCATGCGGTCCACGTCTCCACCGCGCGCGGGTTCGAGATCTGCGGCATGTACCGGCGCGCGGGCCACGCGGCGACCGTCGAGACCTGCGTGCAGTACCTGATGCTGAACGAGGAAGAGCACGTGCGGCGTCTGGGTGCCCGCGCCAAGCACTATCCCCCGATCCGCCCCAAGGCGGAGGTGGAGCGGTTGTGGAAGCACGTCGCGGCGGGCGACTGCGACTTCGTCTCGTCCGACCACGTCTCCTGGAGCCTGGAGACGAAGAGCGATCCCAACATCTTCGAGAACAAGTCCGGAGGCCCGGGGCTGGAGACGCTGCTGCCTGCGTTCTGGACGGGGTGCGAGGAGCACGGCATCGCGCCGACCATGGTCGCCAGGCAACTGTGCGAAGGGCCGGCCCGCCATTTCCTGCTGGCGGACAAGGGCGCGCTCGCGGTCGGCCGGGACGCGGACATCACGGTGCTCGAGCCGGGACGCTTCGTCCACGACCCCTCCAGGAGCCAGTCGGCGGTGACGTGGAGCTCGTTCGGCGGCAGGGAGTTCCGGGTACGGGTGGCCGCCACCTACCTGCGCGGCGGCCTCGCCTGGGACGGCAGCCGCGTCCGCAACGAGGCGGGGTCCGGCCGCTTCGTGGCGCCCCGGCCCGCCTGACCGTCCGGACCGCGATCGGAGGCACGTCATGACATTGCTGGACGAATCGGCCTCGGGCGTCTTCGTCATCGCCGTGACGCCGTTCGGCGAGGACGGCGCGCTGGACCTGGACAGCACGGACCGGCTGGTCGATTTCTACCTGGAACGGGGCGTCACGGGCATCACGGTGCTCGGAATGATGGGCGAAGCGCCGAAGCTGACGGCCGAGGAGGCGCGCGTCTTCGTGCGCCGCGTCCTGAGGCGGCTGGACGGCCGCGTCCCCGTCGTCGTCGGCGTGTCCAGTCCCGGCCTCGCGTCCATGCGGGAGCTGTCGGCGGCGGTGATGGACGACGGCGCCGCCGGCGTCATGGTCGCCCCGCCGGGCACCGTCCGCACGGACGACCAGATCCACGGCTATTACCAGGGCGTGGCCGAGGCGCTCGGCCCGCGGACCCCCTTCGTGCTCCAGGACTATCCGCTGTCGACCGGCGTGCAGATCGCGCCCCCGGTCATCAACCGTATCGTCGCGGAGGTCCCGGGCTGCGTGATGCTGAAGCATGAGGACTGGCCCGGCCTCGCCAAGATTTCGGCCCTGCGCGCCGCCAGCGACCGGGGCGAGACCCGCCGCATCAGCATCCTGACCGGCAATGGCGGCCTGTTCCTGCCCGAGGAGCTGGGGCGCGGCGCCGACGGCGCGATGACGGGCTTCGCCTGGCCGGAGATGATGGTCGATGTCTGGCGCGCGCATGCGTCGGACGAGGTCGAGCGGGCGCACGACCTGTTCGACGCCTATCTCCCGCTGGCGCGCTACGAGCAGCAACCCGGCTTCGGGCTGGCCGTGCGCAAGCATCTGCTGGCGCGGCGCGGCGCGATCGCGTCGGCGGCGCTGCGCAAGCCGGGGCCGCGCCTGACGCCGGACGACATCGCGGAGATCGACAGGCTGGTCGCGCGGCAGGAAAGAAGATTGAAGGAGATCGGCTGATGGACCTCGGACTTTCGGGCAAGCGCGCCCTCGTGATGGGCGGGAGCCGCGGACTGGGCGCCGCGATCGCCCGGACCCTCGCCCGGGAAGGCGCGAGCGTGATCGCCGCCGCGCGCACCGCGCCCGGCGACGGCGTGCAGGGCGTGTCGTTCGTGCCGCTCGACCTGGCCGACCGGCAATCGGTGGACGCGCTCGCCGACCGGCTGCTGGCCGAGGGAGGGGTGGACGTCCTCGTCAACAACGGCGGCGGCCCGCCGCCGGGAACGGCCCTCGAGGCGACGGCCGAGCAGTGGACGGAACAGTTCCAGAAGATGGCGGTCCACCTGTTCCACCTGACCCGCCGGCTGGTGCCGCCGATGGCCGAGCGCGGCTGGGGACGGATCATCACGATCGCGTCTTCCGGCGTCGAGCAGCCCATCCCCAACCTCGCGCTGTCCAACGGCATCCGCTCGGCGGTGGTCGGCTGGTCGAAGACGCTGTCGGTCGAGCTGGCGCCCCGCGGCATCACGGTCAACATGGTGCTGCCCGGACGCATCCACACGACCCGGGTCGACGAACTCGACCAGGCGACGGCCCAGCGCCAGGGCAAGACCGTCGAGGAGGTCGCCGACGCGGCCCGCGGCACGATCCCGGTCGGCCGCTACGGCACGCCGGAGGAGTTCGCCGACGTGGTCGCCTTCCTGGCGAGCGAACGCGCCTCCTACGTCACGGGCATCAAGATCCGCGTGGACGGCGGCATGGTCCGCACCGTGTGAGACGGAGAGGACGCCCCTCGCGCGCTGCCGCGCGAGGGGCGCGCGGTCCCTGAGCATTTCCGGATAAACCGGAAACGCTCAGGGATTTCGTGTTCCTCAGGCGCCGGCGCCGCATCCGTGGCTTGGCTAGCGCCCCTAGCGGGGCGGGGGCGCGGTCGCGCCCCCGAGCGTTTCCGGATAAACCGGAAACGCTCTATTCGACCGACCGGATGATCTCCTCGCACATCTTCTTGGCGTCCCCGAACAGCATCATCGTGTTCGGGCGGAAGAACAGCTCGTTCTCGACGCCCGCGTAGCCCGACGCCATCGAGCGCTTCACGAACAGCACCGTCTTCGCCTTCTCGACGTCGAGGATCGGCATGCCGTAGATCGGCGACTTCGGGTCGGTCTTGGCCGCCGGGTTGGTGACGTCGTTCGCGCCGATCACGAAGGCGACGTCGGTCTGGCTGAAGTCGCGGTTGATCTCCTCCAGCTCGAAGACCTCGTCGTAGGGGACGTTGGCCTCGGCCAGCAGCACGTTCATGTGACCGGGCATGCGGCCGGCGACGGGATGGATCGCGTAGCGCACCTCCACCCCCTCCGCCTTCAGCACGTCGGCCATCTCGCGCAGCGCATGCTGGGCCTGGGCGACCGCCATGCCGTAGCCGGGCACGATGACGACGCTGGACGCGTTCTTGAGGATGAACGCCGCGTCCTCCGCCGAACCGGCCCGCACCGAACGGTCGCCCGTGCCGCCGCCAGGGCCCGCCGCCGCGTCCTCGCCGCCGAAGCCGCCGAGGATCACGTTGAAGATCGAGCGGTTCATGCCCTTGCACATGATGTAGGACAGGATCGCGCCCGACGAGCCGACCAGGGCCCCGGTGACGATCAGCAGGTTGTTCTGCAGCGTGAAGCCGATGCCGGCCGCCGCCCAGCCGGAGTAGCTGTTCAGCATCGAGACGACGACCGGCATGTCGGCGCCGCCGATGGGCAGGATCAGCAGCAGCCCGAGCGCCAGCGCGACCAGCACGATGAGCCAGAGCGCCAGGCCGGAATTCGTGACGCACAGCCAGACGATCAGGAGCACCAGCACGACGCCGAGCGCCGCGTTGAGCGGGTGCTGGTAGTCGAAGACCAGCGGCTTGCCGCTGACGAGGCCCTGGAGCTTCGCGAAGGCGACCAGCGACCCCGTGAAGGTGATGGCGCCGATCGCGACGCCGAGGCTCATCTCGAGCAGGGAGCCGGCGTGGATGTCGCCGCGCACGCCGATGCCGTAGGCCTCCGGCGCGTAGAAGGCGGCGAGCGCCACGAGCACGGCGGCGAGGCCGACCAGGCTGTGGAAGGCGGCGACGAGCTGCGGCAGCGCGGTCATCTGGATGCGCCGCGCGATGAAGGTGCCGATCGAGCCGCCGATCAGGATGCCGAGGATGATCATCGTGTACGACAGCGCCGACAGCACGCCCGGAAGGATCAGGGTCGTGACGACGGCGATCGTCATGCCGACGATGCCGAAGATGTTCCCCTGGCGCGACGTCTCCGGGCTGGAGAGGCCCTGAAGCGCCAGGATGAAGCAGACCGCGGCGACCAGATAGGCCAGCGGGGCGAGGATTTCCATTTGGTCGCGCTCCTTACTTCTTGGCCTGCTGCTTCTTCTTGTACATCCCGAGCATGCGCTGGGTGACGATGAAGCCGCCGAAGATGTTGACCGAGGCGAGGATCACGGCCAGGAAGCCCAGGAAGGTCGAGAAGTTGAAGGCATCCGGGCTCGTCGCGATCAGGGCGCCGACGATGATGACCGACGAGATCGCGTTGGTGACCGACATCAGCGGCGAGTGGAGCGCCGGGGTGACGCGCCAGACGACGTAGTAGCCGACGAAGACCGCCAGCACGAAGACGGTCAGGCCGACCACGAAGAACGGCACGCCCGCGGGGTCGGCCGCCAAAGCCAGGCGGGTCGTCTCGTCCGCCAGTTCGGCGGCCCGCAGTGCGAGGTCCTGTGCGGCGGTCGCTAGGTCCGCCGCGTTCTGCGAAAGCGTTTCAGGATTCATGCGGCTGGTCCCTCAGGCGGTCTGGCCGGAGAAGGCGGGATGGATGACGGCGCCGTCGCGGGTCAGAGCGACGGCCTTGACGATCTCGTCGTCCCATGGAACGGCGAAGGCCTTGTCCTGCCCGAAGAAGAGCTGGACGAGGGCGAGCAGGTTCCGCGCGTAGAGCTGCGAGGCGTCCACCGCGATGCGGCTCGGCATGTTGGCGTGGCCGACGATCCTGACGCCGTGGCGGACGACGACCTCGCCCGCGGACGAGCCCTCGACGTTGCCGCCGGCCTCCACGGCGAGGTCGACCACGACCGCGCCCGGCTTCATGCTCGCCAGCATCTCGTCGGAGACGAGACGCGGCGCCGGCCGGCCGGGGATCAGGGCGGTCGTGATGACGATGTCCTGCTTGCGGATGGTGTCGGCGATGAGGGCCGCCTGCTTGGCCTGGTATTCCTTGCTCATCTCCTTGGCGTAGCCGCCGGCGGTCTCGGCCTGCTTGAACTCCTCGTCCTCGACCGCGACGAAGGTTCCGCCCAGCGACTGCACCTGCTCCTTGACCGCGGGCCGGACGTCGGTGGCCGAGACGACGGCGCCCAGGCGCTTGGCCGTCGCGATCGCCTGCAGGCCGGCGACGCCGACGCCCATCACGAGGCAGCGGGCCGGCGGCACGGTTCCCGCCGCCGTCATCATCATGGGGAAGGCGCGTCCGAACTCGTACGCCGCGTCGAGAACGGCCCGATAGCCCGCGAGGTTCGCCTGGCTGGAGAGCACGTCCATCGACTGGGCGCGCGTGATGCGCGGCACCAGTTCCATGGACAGCGCCGTGACCCCGGCATCGGCATAGGCGGGCAGCAGATCGCGCGCGCCGTGCGGGTTGAGCATGCCGATCAGCAGCGCGCCGCGCTTCATCAGGGACAGCTCGTCCATGCCGTCGGCCGCGAGCGTCGGCCGCTGGACCTTGAGCACGATGTCGGCGTCGGCGAGGGTCGCGGCCGCGTCCTCCCCGATCTCGGCGCCCGCATCCGCGAAGGCCCGGTCAGGGATCGACGCCCCCTCCCCCGCCCCGGCCTCGACATGGACGTCCAGCCCGAGGGCCTTGTATTTCTTCACCGTGTCCGGAGAGGCCGCGACCCGCCGTTCGCCGGCGCGCCGTTCCTTCGGTATCGCGATCTTCATCCTGGCTGACCCCCTTGCGGCCGTTGAGCGTGGCACCCGCCTTCACCCGCGGTTGTTGCCACGCAACATGCACGATAGGGGAAACATTGTGAAGTATGCCTCGCCATTTCGGGGATGCATCCCCGCGTCGACGGAGGGTCAGGCGGCGGGATCAGGCTGGCGGGATCAGGCCGGCAGGGGAACCCCGTGGCGCGACAGCACCGCCGTCTGGCGCTCGGACACGGCCCGGACGTCGAAACCGGCGATCAGGTCGTGGAAGAGCCGGTACCAGTTGATCTCGGCCTTGAGATGCAGGAACACCGAACCGAGGCCGATCGCCGCCCGGTCCATGAAGACGAATTCCCTCGGGATCTCGACTCCGCCGACCTCACGCAGGCGGCGATGCACCTTTTCCGCCGTCTCGCGACCGTAGAGCCCGCTGTTCGTCTCCTCGATCTGGCGGGTGCGGTCGTCGAGTATCGGCGCGTAGACGAAGCGCGCCCAAAGGTTCAGGACCTCGACCAGCTCCTTGGAGATGCGATCGAAGCCCCAGCTCCGGTACGCCTCCACGGCGAGTTCGTCGTCTCCGGTCCGAAGCGCTTCGTACAGGTCGATCACGCCCTTGACGAAGCCCGGCCTGAACACCCGGACGCAGCCGAAATCGAGGAGGTTGACGCCCCGGTCGGGCCGGATCGTGTAGTTGCCGAGATGCGGGTCGCCGTGGATCACGCCGTAGAAGTAGAACGGCACGTACCACGCCCGGAACATGTTCATCGCGATCTGGTTGCGCGCTTCCGGCTCCGTGCGCACGAAGTCCAGGATCCGCCGCCCGTCGAGCCAGGTCATGGTCAGAAGCCGGCGGGTCGACAGCTCGGGCACGACCTCCGGGACATGCACCCCTTCGACATCCGCGAGCATGTCGCGGTAGACGGCCATGTGCCGCGCCTCGAGCCCGTAGTCGAGCTCCTCGCGCAGGCGCGCGGCAATCTCCTCGTGCACCTGGCGCGTGGAGACGGCGCGGTCCGCGCGCTGGTAGATCGAGAAGATCACGCGGAGCTGCCGCAGGTCGGCCTCCACGGCCGACTGCATGTCCGGGTACTGGAGCTTGCAGGCCAGCAGACGCCCGTCTTGGCCGACCGCCCGGTGGACCTGGCCCAGGGAGGCGGCCGCCGCGGCCGTGCGCTCGAAGCTGCGGAACCGGCCCTGCCATCCGGGCCCGAGCTCCGCGGCCATCCGGCGCTTGACGAAGGGCCAGCCCATGGAGGGCGCGTCGGCCTGGAGCTGGGACAGCTCCTGCACGTATTCCTGCGGCAAGGCGTCGGGGATGGTCGAAAGGATCTGCGCGACCTTCATCAGCGGCCCCTTGAGGCCGCCGAGCGCCGTGCGCAGCTCCGCCGCGTGCTCGGCCCGCTCGAGCCGCAGTCCCAGGTACCGTTCGCCGGCCAGGCGGGCGGCGAGCCCGCCCATCGCCGTCCCGACCCGGGCGTAGCGGGCAAGGCGCCCGCCGAGCGTGTTTTCATCCGTCATGCGATGGTCCCCGGGTCGGATGGAGCGGTTCGGCGCCTCAGCCCGCCTCGTGCTCCAGCTCGTCGATCAGCCCTGCGATGACGCCCAGCCCTTTCTGCCAGAAGGCAGGATCGGAGGCGTCCAGCCCGAACGGCGCCAACAGTTCCCCATGGCGCAGCGTGCCGCCGGCGGCGAGCATCTCCAGATAGCGCCCGGCGAAGCCGTCGGCGGCGTTCTGGTAGACCGCATACAGCGAGTTCACCAGGCAGTCGCCGAAGGCGTAGGCGTACACGTAGAAGGGCGAATGGATGAAGTGCGGGATGTAGGCCCAGAAGTGGCGGTAGTTGTCGTCGAACCGCAGGGCCGGCCCGAGGCTTTCGGCCTGGGTGGCGAGCCAGATTTCGCCCAGGCGCTCGGGCGTCAGCTCGCCGGTCCGGCGCTCGGTGTGGACGCGCTGCTCGAAGTCGAAGAACGCGATCTGCCGGACCACCGTGTTGAGCATGTCCTCGACCTTGCCGGCCAGCATCACCCGGCGCCGCGCCGGGTCGCGCTCGGCATCGAGGAGGGAGCGGAAGGTCAGCATCTCACCGAAGACGGACGCCGTCTCGGCCAGCGTCAGCGGCGTATCGGACAGCAGATGCCCCTGCTTGGCCGCCAGCACCTGATGCACGCCGTGCCCAAGCTCGTGGGCGAGCGTCATCACGTCCCGCGTCTTGCCCTGGTAGTTGAGCAGCAGGTAGGGATGCGCGCCGGAAACCGTCGGATGGGCGTAGGCGCCGGGCGCCTTGCCCGGGCGCACCGCCGCATCGATCCAGGGCCGGTCGAAGAAGCGGGTGCCGACGTCCGCCAGCTCGGGGGAGAAGCGCCGGTACGCGGACAGGACGATGTCGCGCGCCTCGGACCACGGGATCGTCCGGTCGTCGTCGCCCGGCAGGGGGGCGTTGCGGTCCCAGTAGTCGAGGCGGTCGGACCCGAACCACCGCGCCTTCAGGCGGTAGTACCTGTGCGACAGGTCGGGATAGGCCCCCTTGACGGCGGTGACGAGGGCGTCGACGACCTCGTCCTCGACCTGGTTGGAGAGGTTGCGGGACGAGACCGGGCGCGGGAAGTCGCGCCACTTGTCCTCGATCTCCTTGTCCTTGGCGAGGGTGTTGGTGACGAGCGCGAAGGTCCGGACATTGGCCGAGAGCACGCGCCCGACCTCGAGCGCGGCCTCGCGGCGCTTGTCCGAGGAGCGGTCGCTGAACCGGTTCAGCGCCTCCGACATGCCCATGTCGCGCCCGTCGATCCGGAACGAAAGCCCCGCGATCGTCTCGTCGAACAGCCGGTTCCAGGCGGAATGGCCGACGACGTACTTCTCGTGCAGGAGCCGCTCCAGTTCGTCCGAAAGCTGGTGGCGCCGGAACATGCGCACGTTCTCGATCCAGGGCGCGTAGCGCCGCAGCTCGGGTGCCTGCATCCTGTCGCGGAGCACCGCGTCGTCGAGCTGGTTGATCTCCAGCCTGAAGAACAGGAGATGGGCCGAAACCGCGTTCACCCGCTCCTGGATCGACTGGTAGAACCGCGCGATGCCAGGGTCGGTCATGTCGCCGGAATAGACCAGGTAGGAATACGCGGCGAGCCGGGAGAGCATCTCGTCGATCCGCTCGAACTCGGCGACCGCCCGGCCGAGCGCGGCGCCGGAAAGATCGTCGACGTGCCCGGCGTAACGCTCCCGGAAGGCCTTGGCCTCCGTTTCCGAGCGATCGAGATCGCGCGCGACCGCCGGGCTGTCCGGCCCCGGATACAGGTCTGAAAGGTCCCAACTCGGCAGGTCTCCGAGGTCGGGGCCCTCGCTCCGGCCGGCCGCTGCTGTTGCGCTCATGAAAAACTCCCTGGTGACGGACCCGATATAGGCCGCCCGCGGCGCCATCCAAGCGCATAGCCGCCATCCCGTCTCATACGCGAGGGGCCGGAGGCGCACGCCAGGCGTTAACGAAAGGTCCGATGATCGCGGGAGCGGAAATCGTCCATGGCCGACACGTCAGAAACCGATCGCTCGAAGATCGAGGCCGCCTTCGCCGGCTGGCCGTCGCTGCCCGCGATGTTCTTCTCCCGGGCCGGGAGGCTCGGCCGGCACCCGCTGCTGCACGCGCGCCGGAACGGACGCTGGGTCGCCAGCACCTGGCAGGAGGTGGCAGACGACGTCCGCCGATGCGCACGCGGCTTGCGCAGCCTGGGCATCGGGACCGGCGACCGCGTCGCCATTCTCTCGGAGAACCGCCCGGAATGGCTGGTCGCGGACTTCGCGATCATGTCGGTGGGCGCGATCACCGTGCCCGTCTACACCACGGCGACGACGGCCGACCAGGCGCATGTGCTGAAGGACAGCGGCGCGCGCTGCGCCGTCGTCTCGACGCCCGGGCTGTTCCGCAAGGTCCTGCCGGCGATCCTCCAGGCCCCCGACCTTGCTACGGTCGTGACGCTCGCCCCGCCCGAAGCGGAGCGGGGTGCCGGCGTCGACGTGCTGGGCTGGAACGCGCTGCTCGACCGCGGCGTCGACCCCAACGACGTCGTGGAGGACGGGGTCGCGGCGATCGGCCGGGACGATCCGTGCTGCATCATCTACACCTCGGGGACGGGCGGGACACCGAAGGGGGCGCTGCTGTCCCACGACAACCTGCTGTCGAACTGCCTGGCGGCGGCGCTGCTGCTGGCGGAGATCGGCATCGGGCAGGACGAGCGCTTCCTGTCCTTCCTGCCGCTGAGCCACGCCTACGAGCACACGGCCGGGCAGATGTTCCCGCTGACGATCGGCGCCGAGATCGCCTACGCGGACTCGATGGACCGGCTCGCCTCCAGCATCGCGGAGATGAGGCCGACCCTGATCACCGCGGTCCCCAGGCTCTACGAGGTGCTGAGGGCGCGCATCCTGCGGGAGATGCGCAGCGGGGGCGGTATCGGCGCGAAGCTGTTCGCGCGCGCGCTGGCGCTGGAGGAACGCCGCGCCGGCGACCGCGCGTCGCGCTGGAGCGCCGCCGAGGACCGGCTGCTCGAACGCCTGGTGCGCAGCCGCGTGCGCCAGCGCTTCGGCGGCCGCCTCAAGGCCTTCATTTCCGGGGGCGCGCCGCTGTCCCCGGACGTGGCGCGGTTCTTCGACGCGGCGGGCCTGCGCATCCTGCAGGGCTACGGCCAGACCGAGGCCGCGCCTCTGATCAGCGTCAACCCGCCGACCGGCATCCGCCACGAAACCGTCGGCAAGCCCGTCCACGGAACCCAGGTCCGGATCGCGGAGGACGGCGAGATCCTGGTTCGCGGCCCGCAGGTGATGCTGGGCTACTGGAACGACCCGGGCGCGACCGAGCGCGCGCTCGCCGGGGGGTGGCTGCACACCGGGGACATCGGCCGGATGGAGCCGGACGGCTACCTCGTCGTCACGGACCGCAAGAAGGACATCATCGTCACCACCAACGGCGAGAACCTCTCGCCGCGGCGCATCGAGTCGCTCCTAGTTCTGGAGCCGGAGATCAGCCAGGCGATCGCGATCGGCGACCACAAGCCCTATGTGGCGGCGCTCATCGTACCCGACCCCGAGCTCGCCGCCGACTGGGCCAGCCGCCACGACAAGCCCGGCGACCCTGCCCTGCTGATCGAGGACGCGGAGTTCCGCAGAATGGTCGCGACGGCGGTCGAGCGGGCCAATGCCTGCCTCTCGGCCACGGAACGGATCCGCCGCTTCGCCCTGCTGGCGGAGCCGTTCACGATCGAGAACGGCCTGCTGACGCCGACGCTGAAGGTGCGGCGCCAACTGGTGACGCGGACCCACGAAGCCGTCGTCTCCTCATTGTACCGCGACGCCGCGGCCTGGACGGCGCTCAGCTCCGCCAGCGCAGCACGCATTCCTTGACCGGGTTCCGGAAGGGACGCTCCTCCTCCTCGCTGCGCACCCATTCCCGCTTGAGCTGATGGTACCAGCGGGCCTGGGTGTCGGCGTCGCGGATCAGCATCAGCGCGGGGTCGTGCTTCAATCCCTCCTGCTGCTGGACGACCACGTCCCTGTCCTGGCCCAGGAAGCGGCGCACATAGGGCCGCAGCACCGGCTTGAGCGCGGACAGCCACGGCATCGTCCAGTAGACGCAGTGATTGACCTCGCTCATCGTCCAGCTGACGGGCGTCACCGTCGTCAGGTTGACGAGCGTGTGGTCGCCGGCGGCGATATGCTCGATCCGCACGCCGGGCAGCCGGAAGGTGATCTCGGTCGAGGGACGGCCGCCGACCAGCTTGTAGGCGCGGCTGTTCGTCGAGGGCGAGTGACGGCGCATCTGGAAGCCGTAGGGCACCGGGCCGAACGCCTTCGCCTTCTCGTGGATCGACCGGCGCGAGCGCCAGAACCAGCTCTTGTGCACCCAGGGCCCATGGGCCGGGTCCATCAGCCCGATCACGGCATGGTCGACGAAGCAGGGGAACGCCATCGTCTCGACGAGGCGGGGGCCCGGTGCCCCGATGCCGGGGACCCTGGGGACGTCGCGCTCGTCGCCCTCCGGAGGGGGCTCGCGGTCGCCGAACCACACCCACAGGTTCCCGTCCACCTCCCGGCACGGCCGGCCCTTCACCCGGATGCGGCCGACGTCGAGGTCCTGGCCTTCGCACAGCGACGGGATCGCCGTGCAGCGGCCGTCCCCGTCGAAGCGCCAGCCGTGGTAGCGGCACTCGACCTCCCGGCCGTCGAAGGCGCCGTAGGACAGCGGGATGCCGCGATGCGGGCAGATGTCGCGGAGCGCGAAGACCGACCCGTCGTCGCGGCGGCCGAACAGCAGCGGCTCGCCGAGCAAGGTCTTCGCGACCATGGCTCCGCGCTTCAGGCGGATGCCCGGAAGCGCGAAGTACCAGATGTTGCGCAGGAGGAAATCCCGCTCGTCGGTCGGGGGCGGCGTCAAGGCGCGGTGATCCTTCGTCGTCAGCCGGAGCGCGGCAGTCTTTTCACAGGGACGGATGCTTGTACAGGGGCGTTTGAGGGGGCGTTCGAGGGGGCATTCGGCCGCGGAGAGGGCCGAATCACCGCATCCAGAACTTGGGGTTCAGCAGCACCAGGACCGTGAAGAACTCGAGCCGGCCGAGCAGCATCGCGACCGACAGCACCCATTTGGCGCTGTCGGGCAGCGACGAGAAGTTGCCGACCGGGCCGATGACGGGACCGAGCCCGGGGCCGACGTTGGCGATGGCGGTGGCGGCGCCGGAGATGGCTGTCAGGAAGTCGAGCCCGATCGCCGACAGGATCACGAAGGTGATCAGGATCGAAGCGACAAAGGCGAAGCCGAAGGCCATCACCGAGACCATGATGTCGTTGTCGACGGGCTTGCCGCCATAGGTCAGCGGCATCATGCGGTGCGGGCTGTAGAGCCGTATCAGTTGCACCCGCATCACCATGAACAGGATCTCGAAGCGGAACACCTTGATGCCGCCCGTCGTCGAGCCCGTGCAGCCACCGATCACCGTCAGGATCAGGAACACGCCCACCGCGAACGGCCCCCAGAGACCATAATCCGTCGAGGCGTAGCCGGTCGTGGTGACGACCGAGACGATATTGAACGTAGCGAGCCGTAGCGCGTCGTGCCAGGCGATCTCCGCGGTTTGCGACAGCCAACCACCCATCGCCAGCGAGATCACCGCCAGGAACCCGAGGAACCAGCGGACCTGACTGTCTCGCCACAGCGATCGGCCATCGCCCCTCGCCAAGCTGATGAGACGGACGAACGGCAGGGCCCCGATCACCATGAACACGGTCAGGACCCAATGCACCGCCGCACTGTCCCAATGGCCGACCGAGGCATCCTTGGTGGAGAAGCCCGCCGTCGAAACCGCCGTCATCGCATGATTGACCGCATCGAAGGTCGGCATTCCGGAAAGCGTCAGCAGCACGGTGCAGGCGATCGTGAGCCCGAGATAGATCCAGCCGAGCGCCACCGCAAGGTCGCTTGCCCGGGGCACGACCTTGTCGGAGCGGTCGGAGGACTCCGCCCGGAAGAGCTGCATCCCGCCGACCCGCAGGAACGGCAGGATCGCGATGCCCATGGCGATGATCCCGAGACCACCCAGCCATTGCAGCAGCGAGCGCCACAGCAGCAGTCCGGGGGCGAGCCGGTCGAGACCGACGATCACGGTGGCTCCCGTCGTCGTCAGCCCCGACATCGCTTCGAAATAAGCGTCGGTGAAGTCGAGGCGCGTCTCGGCGAAGATGAAGGGCAGCGCCCCGAAGGTGCAGACCACGATCCAGGCGAAGGTCGTCAGCAGGAAGGTCTGGCGCAGGTTCAGGGTCTTGGCCGGCGTCCAGTTGGTCAGAACCAGCAGGACGCCGAAGAAGAGCGTCAGGGCCGACGCGGTGCCGAACACGAACCAGTCCGAATTGCCGACCGCGAGATCGACGACCATCGGGGCAAGCATGGCCACCGCCACGATGATCAGCAGGTTGCCGATCACGTAGAAGACCGGGCGAACGTCGATGGCCACCATGATCCTGGGCGGGTTCCGCGATGGAGGGGCGGGACGCGGCTGCGCCCGGGCACCCGCCTCTATAAGCCCGCTTCCGGCCTCTGTCCAGCCGACGAGCCGCCGCTGGCTCCGGCGCCCGCCATCGCGGAGTGAAAGCGACCTACGGCAAGCCGACCACAAGGTTCCGCCGAAACAGACAATGAAAAGAAAAAACGCATAAAATTATAATAGAAATGAGAGAAAATCCTTTAGGGAATATATCGATTGTATGAAGAAATAAGATTCCGTTGACACGGTACTTCTTTTGCGTCGGAGTGTGCTCTACCTGTTATTTTCGACAGGTGCCCGTAATGGAGGGAAGCGATGCAACAGATGCCTCGGAACGACGAACATCCCGCCTCCGCGAACGACATCGAGATCCTGCAGGCGAGCGGCGGCCTTACCGGCAGGCGGCAGTTCCTCGCCCGCGGCGCCGGGGTGCTGGCGGCAGGCGCGGTCGCGGCACCAGTCCTGGCCCCGGCGCTGGCCCCGGCCGCCGCCGCGGCCGGCACCGCCGCCGACGCGACATACGCGCGGGGCCTGGAGCTGCTGCGCAGCCTCCTCGGACAGGAGGGCGAAGCCTCGGCCAGGGCGCTTTCGGCCCTATCGCCCGACCTCGCGCGGCTCGCGGTCGCGGTGCCCTACGGCGAGGTCGCGGCACGGCCGGGGCTCGACCTCAAGACGCGCACGCTGTGCACGGTGTCCTCGCTGATGGCGCTCGGCAGCCAGCAGGACGAGACCAAGCGGCACATGGGCGCCTATCTCGGCGTCGGCGGCACGCCGCGCGAGCTGGTCGAACTCGTGATCCTGACCATCGCGGTGATCGGCTTCCCGGTCGCGATCAACGCCACCGCGCTGGTGCGCGACGTGCTGCGCAGCCGCGGCATCGAGATGGCGGCCGTGCCGCCGGTCACCGACAGCGGCGAGGAGCGCCACGCCCGCGGCCTGGCGCACCTGGCGGCGCTGTCGGGCGGCGACCCCGAACGCTACCTGCCCGACCACGCCGACGCCGCGCCGGAGCTGGCGCGCTGGGCCGTCGAGTTCGCCCATGGCGAGGTCCTGTCGCGCGACGGGCTGGAGGCGAAGGCGAAGCAGCTCGCGGTCGTCTCGATGCTGGCGACGGTGGGCGACCGGACGGACGCGCTGCGCCTCCATCTGCACGGGGCACTCGCACGCGGCGCCACGCGCGAGGAGATCGCGGAACTGCTGATGCAGATCGGCGTCCAGGCCGGATTCCCGAAGATGGCGAAGGCGGCAGCGGTGGCCGAAGCGGTCCTCGCGGGAGCCGGCGCGGACGCCGCCGCCAAGCCGGTCGCCGCCCGCACGATCGTCTCGGAGACGAAGGCGGCGCGCCTGAAGCGCGGCATGGACACGATGGGGCAGACGTCGCAGTCGGCCGGCGAGGCGGTGATCCGCAGCTTCGACGACATCGCGCCCGACATCGGGATCATGATCGTCGAGCACGCCTATGGCGACATCTTCATGCGCACGGGCATCGACGCCAAGACGCGCGAGCTGACCGCCGTCGCGGCGATGGCCGCGGTCGGCACGCAGACGACGGTGACGCCGCTGAAGGTCCACATCGCCGCCGCGCTCAACGTCGGCGCGACCCGGGCCGAGATCGTCGAGACGCTGTACAACCTCCTGCCCTATTGCGGCTATCCCGTGATCGAGCAGGCGATGGCGGTCGCGGCGGAGGAGTTCAGCCGGCGGGCCTGACCGGGCAAGGGCCGGGAGCGCGCTCCCGGCCCGTCTCCGGCGTCACTCCATGCCGAGCGCCGCCTTGTACAGCTCGAGCAGTTCCTCCATCTCCTGGCGCTCCTCCTTGGCCTGCTTGCGCAGCCGCAGGATCTGCCGGATGATCTTGGTGTCGAAGCCGGTCCCCTTGGCCTCCGCCATCACGTCCTTGATGTCGTCCTGAAGCCCCTTCTTCTCCTCCTCGAGGCGCTCGAGGCGCTCGATGAAGGAGCGCAGGCGGTCGGCCGCGATCCCGCCGACGTCGTTGCTCGTCTCAGCCATGGCCATGGGTCTCTCCGAGTTCGGTGTCCGGGGTCCGAGCGGTGCCGCCCCGACGGCCCATCGGAGGCATCGGGGGCTACTCGGAAGAGGCGGGACCTTATCCAGCCGCGCGCCGCGAGGCAAGAGCGGCGGCGGGCCGGGATCAGTATCTCTCGACGCGGTACAGGGCGGGATCGTCGAGCAGCGGCGACAGCGCCCCGGCGAGGATGCCGGCCCATTCCGCCTCGCCCGCGGGCGTCACCACCAGGTCCTGGCGCAGCTCGACCAGCACGTGGGGCAGGCCGCGCCGCGTGGCGTGGACGTCCGTGGTCGAACCGAGGGTGTCGCGGCCGGTATAGGGCTCGTTGTCGCCGACCACGAGGCGGGGATCGCGGCGCAGCGCCTCGATCAGCGGCACGGACAGCCGCGGGTCGCGGTCCCACAGCACGCCCAGGTGCCACGGCCGCTCGAACCCCCGCATCACCGGGGTGAAGCTGTGGATCGACACGATCGCCGGCACCCGCCCCTCGCCCAGCATCCGGTCGATCTCCGCGGCGACGGCGGCGTGGTAGGGGTCGTAGATCGCCTGGCGCCGGGCCGCGACCTCCGCCGCGCCGAGGCCGCGGTTGCCCGGCACGACGACGCCGTCGCTGATCTCCGGCAGCCAGGTCGGGTCGTCGACCGCCCGGTTGATGTCGACGACGAGGCGCGAGTATCCGGACAGCACGGCCGGCGCATCGAACCGCCGCGACAGCAGCCGCGTCACCCCGGCGGCCCCGACGTCGTAGGCGATGTGGCGCCCGAACGCCGCCTCGTCGAGGCCGAGCCGGCCGAGCCGCGCCGGCACCGCGTTGGCGGCATGGTCGCACAGCACGAGCACCGGGGCGCGTCCCTCGCGGTTCAGGACCGTGACCGGCGGCGGATCGCCGGGGCCGAGCGGGGACGGACAGGAGGGATCGGAGGCGGTCGGCACTGGATCGGCAGGTCGCATCGGCGGTCCGGGCGCTGCGCGGCGCATCGGCCGCTCGACGGGCCTTTTAGCCCGAAACCCGGGTCGATGCCAGCGGGACCGGCATCGGACCCGCGAAGCGCACCCCCTGGTGTGCGACCGGCAACGGCATTACCATCGCGGCTGGCCCAGACGCGGGCGGGAGAGGACCATTGGACGTGACGGAACAGGCGCCCGACGGCCCGGCGGCAGAACATTTGGGCGACAGGGTGAGCGACCGGGTCGCCGCCCGGCTGCTCGACAGCATCGCGCGCGGGGAGCTGACGCCGGGCCAGCGCCTGCCGGGCGAGCGCCAGCTCGCCGAGCAGATGGGCGTCAGCCGCGTCTCGGTCCGCGCGGCGCTGCAGCGCCTCAAGACCCAGGGTTTCCTGGCCGCGGTCCAGGGCGGCGGGACGCGGGTGCTGTCCTCGACCCGCGACATGGACCCGGCGCTGACCGAGCTGATCCGGGTCAAGCTCGACAACCTGTACGACCTCGCGGAGATCCGCCTCGTGCTGGAGGCCTGGGCCGCCGGCCGCGCGGCGCGCAACGCGACCGCGGAGCACCTGGACGAAATGGGGCGCACGATCGGGCGCATGGCCGACCCGGCCCGGCTGGCCCAGCGCGGACGCGACGACATGGAGTTCCACCTCGCGGTCGGCAAGGCGTCGGGCAGCCCCGTCTACACCCATATCCTGTCGGTGATCCGCGAGACGCTCGGCCACATGCTGGACTTCCACCGGCACGAGCTGTTCGCCGCCGACGACGATCTGACGGTGCTGGAACACCACCGCGCCGTCCACGCCGCGATCGCGGCCCGCGACCCGCAGCGCGCGTCGGACGCGATGAGGGCGCATCTGGCCTGGGTGCTGGAGCGCTACCACTTGGCCGGGCTCGGCCGCTTTTCCAGAACGAAACCGGGAGGCCCCGCCCGATGAGCGAGGACGACAAGCCCGCAGACGGCAAGTTCGATGCCGGCCAGTTCGATGCCGGCAAGCCCGACGCCGGCAAGTTCACCGTCAGCCATGCCGCCGGGGCGCCGTTCCGCCACGACGGGCTGCGCGCCTTCTTCGAGTACCGCGACCTCGGCATCGCGCAGGCGACGGGCGGCCGCTTCAACGCCCACGTCATCCGCGCCCGGCCCGGCGGCGAGGGCGGTTCGGGCTGGCACCGCCACGCGCTCGACTTCCAGATGGTCTACGTGCTGAAGGGCTGGGTGAAGTTCTCCTACGAGGGCGTCGGCGAGGTGCTGCTGGAGGCCGGGTCCTGCGTCCACCAGCCGTCCGGCATCCGCCATGTCGAGATCGCCCATTCCGACGACCTGGAGATGCTGGAGATCACCGCCCCGGCGGAGTTCGAGACCGAACCGGCCTGAGGGGAGCCGGGCCCGCCACGGCCGCGCCGGCGCGTGCACGCGCAACCCGACGGGTTGACTTTGGCGCCCGCTGCGGCAAGGTGGACCCTCACGGCAAAGACGACAAGTACGGGAACCCTCGTGTCCACACCCCCCGATGCCGTGCTGCGGGCGATGTTCCGCGCAGCGCTCGACGCGGTCGACGCCGACACCTGCCTGCCTCGCTTCCTGCCGGACCCGCCGGCCGGCCGCACGGTCGTGGTCGGCGCGGGCAAGGCCGCGGCGGCGATGGCGCGCACCGTGGACCGGCACTGGAACGGCCCGCTGTCGGGCCTGGTGGTGACCCGCTACGGCCATGGCGCGCCCGCCGGCCGGATCGAGGTCGTCGAGGCCTCCCACCCGGTGCCGGACGCCGCGGGCCGGGCCGCCGCCGCGCGCATCGTCGAGCTGGCCTCCGGCCTCGGCCCGGACGACCTGCTGCTGTGCCTGATCTCGGGCGGCGGCTCGGCGCTGCTGGCGCTGCCGGCCCCGGGGCTGACGCTGGAGGACAAGCAGGCCGTGGCCCGCGCGCTGCTGAGGAGCGGGGCCGACATCGCCGAGATGAACTGCGTGCGCAAGCACCTGTCCGCGATCAAGGGCGGAAGGCTGGCGGCATCCGCGCATCCCGCCCGCCTGGTGACCCTGGCCGTCTCCGACGTGCCCGGCGACGACCTCGCGGTGATCGCGAGCGGGCCGACGGTCGCCGACCCCACCAGCTTCGCCGACGCGCGCGCCGTGCTGGCGCGCTACGGCATCGAGCCGCCGCCCGCGGTCGCCGCGCATCTCGCCGCGGCCGCCGAGGAGACGCCCAAACCCGGCGACCCGCGCCTGGGCCTTGCGCGCGCCGCGATCGTCGCCCGCCCGCAGGACGCGCTGGAGGCGGCAGCCGAGGTCGCGCGCGGCCACGGCTACACCCCCGTGATCCTGGGCGACTCGATCGAGGGCGAGGCGCGGGAGGTCGCCAAGGTCCATGCCGGGATCGCGCTGCAGGTGCTGCGCCACGGGCAGCCGGCGGCCGGCCCGACGGTGCTTCTGTCGGGCGGCGAGACGACGGTCACCGTGCGCGGCCAGGGCCGCGGCGGGCGCAACGTCGAGTTCCTGCTGGGCCTGGCCCTGGCGCTCGGCGGCGAGCCCGGCGTCCACGCGATCGCCTGCGACACCGACGGCATCGACGGCACCGAGGAGGCGGCCGGGGCCGTGATCGGCCCGGACACGCTGGCGCGCGGGCGTGCGCGCGGCCTCGACCCGCGCGCGATGCTGGCGGGCAACGACGCCTATTCCTTCTTCGCGGGGCTCGGCGACCTGGTGGTCACCGGCCCCACGCTCACCAACGTGAACGATTTCAGGGCGGTCCTGATCGCCGGCGACCGTTCCTGAGGCAAACCGTACGCTCGTAAGGTCCCATCGCACATGACACGCAAGCCCGGCGCCCTGCGGCGCCACCGCTCGACCAAGATCGTCGCCACGCTCGGCCCCGGCACCTCGACGCCGGAGAGGATCCGGACGCTGTTCGAGACCGGCGTCGACGTGTTCCGCCTCAACTTCAGCCACGGCAAGCAGGCCGACCATCGCGAGCGGCTGGAGATCATCCGCGCGCTGGAGCAGGAGACCGGGCGGCCGACCTGCGTGCTGGCCGACCTGCAGGGCCCGAAGCTGCGCATCGGCCCGTTCGCGACCGGCCCGATCGCGCTGCATCCCGGCATGGAGTTCCGCCTCGACCTCGACCCGGCGCCGGGCACGCAGCGCCGCGTGTCCCTGCCCCATCCCGAGATCTTCGAGGCGATCACCGTCGACAGCGAGCTGCTGCTGAACGACGGCCGCGTCCGCCTGCGGGTGCTGAGCCACGGCAGCGACTTCGCCGAGACGGTGGTGATCAGCGGGACCGAGCTGTCGGACCGCAAGGGCGTCAACGTGCCGGGCGTGATCCTGCCGCTGTCGCCGCTGACCGACAAGGACCGCGCCGACCTGGCCTATGCGCTGGACCTCGGGGTCGACTGGGTCGCGCTCAGCTTCGTGCAGCGGCCGGAGGACGTCGCGGAGGCGCGCCGCCTGGTGGCGAACCGCGCGGCGCTGATGGTGAAGCTGGAGAAGCCGTCGGCGATCCAGCACCTGGACCAGCTGATCGAGATGGCCGACGGCGTCATGGTCGCGCGCGGCGACCTCGGCGTCGAGATGCCGGCCGAGGACGTGCCGTCGATCCAGAAGCGCATCGTCCGCGAGTCGCGCCTCGCCGGCAAGCCGGTGATCGTCGCGACCCAGATGCTGGAGAGCATGATCACCGCCCCCGCCCCGACCCGGGCCGAGGCGTCCGACGTCGCGACCGCGGTCTATGACGGGGCCGACGCGGTGATGCTCTCGGCCGAGACGGCGACCGGCGCCTATCCGATCGAGGCGGTGTCGATCATGGACCGGATCTGCCGGCGCGTGGAGCAGGACCCGCTGTACCGGGCGATCATGGATGCCCAGCATCCCGAGCCGCAGCGCACCTCGGCCGACGCGATCACGGCCGCCGCCCGGCAGGTCGCCCATACGATCCAGGCGGCGGCGATCGTCACCTACACCACCTCGGGCTCGACGACGCTGCGCGCGGTGCGCGAGCGGCCGGAGCAACCGATCCTGTGCCTGACCGCGAACCTCGGGACGGCGCGGCGTCTCGCCCTCTCCTACTCCGTCCATGCCGTCCATACCGGCGACGTCTCCGAGCAGGACGAGCTGGTGGAGAAGGCGGTCCGGGTCGCGACCGAGGACGGGCTGGCCAGCGAGGGCCAGCGGCTGGTCATCACCGCGGGCATCCCGTTCGGCACGCCCGGCAGCACCAACCTGCTGCGCATCACCTGGATCGAGCGGAGCTGAGCGGGCGGGCTTGCCGCCCCCTCACCCGCCAGCCATCACCCGCCGGCCCTCACCCGCCGGGCGTCGAGACGCGCGCCAGCGTCAGCGCGTCGACGCGCACGGCCCCGGCACGGGCGAGCACCCGGGCGCATTCCGCCAGGGTGGCACCGGTCGTGTGGACGTCGTCCACCAGGACGATCCGCCGTCCCGCAATCAGCGGCAGGCGCCGCGGACGGACCGCGAAGGCCCCGGCGACGTTGCGGTGGCGCCCGTCCCGGCTGAGGCCGCCCTGCGGGCGCGTGCGCCGGCGGCGGACGAGCAGGTCGGGGCAGGCATCCACGCCCGACGCGCGGGCGACCGCGAGGGCGAGCAAGGCGGCTTGGTTGTAGCGCCGCGCGAACAGCCGCCAGCGGTGGAGCGGCACCGGCACCAGCAGGTCGGCATCGCCCAGCAACTCCGCCCCGGCACGCGCCATCCAGGCGCCGTACGCCCGGGCGGCATGGGTCTGGTCGCCATGCTTGAAGCGCAGGATCA
>NZ_DASYHS010000082.1:0-18876 GCF_035998295.1 Arenibaculum sp.
GGGGTCGTGATCGACCATCGTGGCGCGGTGAACACCCTGCTCGACATCAACGAGCGGTTCGCCGTCGGCCCGTCGGACCGGGTGCTGGCGATCTCCTCGCTCAGCTTCGACCTCTCGGTCTACGACTTCTTCGGCACGCTGGCGGCCGGGGCCGCGGTGGTCTTGCTGTCGCCCGACCTGGCGCGCGATCCCGCGCATTGGCTGGCGCAGGCGGGCAGGCACAGGGTCAGCATCTGGAACTCGGTGCCGGCACTGCTCGGCATGCTGGTCGAGTATGCCGAGAGCGAGGGGATGGCGCTGCCGGCGTCGTTGCGCCTGGCGATGCTGTCGGGGGACTGGATACCGGTGACCCTGCCGCACCGCGTGCGCGGCCACCTGCCCGCGCTGCGGGTCGTCAGCCTGGGCGGCGCGACCGAGGCCTCGATCTGGTCGATCTGCTTCCCGATCGGGGAGGTCCCGCCGGACTGGCGGAGCATCCCCTACGGCAAGGCCCTGAAGAACCAGCGCTTCTACGTCCTGGACGACTTCCTGCAGCAGCGTCCGGTCTGGGTGCCGGGACAGCTCTACATCGGCGGGATCGGGCTCGCGAAGGGCTATTGGCGCGACGAGGCCCAGACCGCCGCCAGCTTCATCACCCATCCCCTGAGCGGCGAGCGGCTGTACCGCACCGGCGACATGGGGCGCTATCTGCCCGACGGCAACATCGAGTTCCTGGGGCGCGAGGACAATCAGGTCAAGGTCCAGGGCTACCGCATCGAGCTCGGCGAGATTGAGGCGGCGCTGGAGGACCATCCGGCGGTGGAGGCGGCCGTGGTCCGTGCCTGGGGTGCCGCGCAGGGCGAGAAGCGGCTGGCCGCCTACGTCGTCGCTGACCTAGCGGCGCCGGATGCCGGGGAGTTGTCCCGCCATCTGGCCGGCAAGCTGCCGTCCTACATGGTGCCCGCGTCCTTCACCTTCCTCGACGCCCTGCCGCTCTCGGCGAACGGCAAGGTCGACCGGAGCCGGCTGCCGGAGCCGGTGCGCGACCAGGAGGAAGCCGGGCCGGCCCTGGTGCTGGAAGGGCCAGAGGAGCACCGCATCGTCGCGATCGTCGAGGACGCGCTGGAACTGGACGGCATCGGCCCGGTCGCCAACCTGCTGAACCTCGGCGCGACCTCGATCGACGTCGTGCGCATCGGCAACGCGCTATCCGGGGAGCTGGGATTCCGTCCTCACCTGGCGCAGCTCCTGGCGCAGCCGACGCTCGCCAACCTGATCGCCATGTACCGCGAGGACCGCGGCCGCAAGCTCATCACCGAGACGGCGCAGCGTGCGGCCGCGGGCGCGCAGGACCAGGCGATCGAGGACCGGACGATCGAGGACCGGACCATCGAAGACCCCGGCGCCCGCGAGGCGTTCAAGGCGCGCCGGCTCGGCCGCCGCGTCCTGCCCGCGGCCGGTCCGGCCGTCGCGCTCCCGCTGCCGGCCGATGACGCCTTCGCCCGACGCTTCTCCGAGTACCGCTCGGTGCGCCGCTTCCGGCAGGACGCGGTCGAGGTGCGGCTGCTCGCCGATCTCCTCGCCTGCCTGTCGCAGGGCAGCCTGGACGGTGCGCCGAAATACCAGTTCCCGTCCGCCGGCGGGCTCTACCCGGTCCAGACCTATCTCTACGTCAAGCCCGACCGGGTGCAGGGCATGGCGGCGGGCGCCTACTACTACGATCCCGGCGGGCACCGGCTGGTCCCGACCGGCCGCGGGCGCAGCCTGGACGCCGACGCCTACGACTACTTCGTCAACCGGCCGACGTTCGAAGGGGCGGCCTTCGCCCTGTTCTTCGTCGCCGAACTGGCGGCGATACAGCCGATGTACGGCGAGAAGAGCCTCGATTTCTGCCACATCGAGGCCGGCGCCATGGCGCAGCTCCTGACCGCGGCGGCAGCGGAGCTGGGCCTCGGCCTGTGCGGCATCGGCTCCGTCGACCCCGGGCAGGTCGCCCCGCTGCTGGAGCTGGGGCCGACGCACCGCGCGATCTACTCCATGGTCGGCGGCCTGCGGCTGGAGGGTGCCGACCATGGCGCCCCGGTCGAGGCGTTCCGGACCGCCCGGGCGCAGCGCGAGGTCGAGATGGAGGACATCGAGGTATGAACGCCTACGAGCTGCTCGACCTGTTCAACCGGCATTCGATCGCGCTGGAGGTCGACGGGGACAGGCTGCGCTGCAAGGCGCCGCGCGGCTTCATGACCGAGGAGCTGGTGGCGGACCTGAAGCGCCTCAAGCGGGAGATCATCGCGATCCTGGCCGGCTCGGAGGACGACGGCGGCGAGATCGCGCGCCGCCCCGGCGGCGAGGCCGACCTGCCGCTCTCCTTCTCGCAGCGCCAGCTCTGGTTCCTCGACCAGCTCGAACCCGGCAACCCGTTCTACTCCATCCCCACCGCGCTCAGGTTCGAGGGGAAGCTGGACGTGCCGGCGCTCGAACGTGCCCTGAACGAGATCGTGCGCCGCCACGAGGTGCTGCGCACCACGTTCCGCGCCGTCGACGGCGAGCCGCGCCAGGTGATCCGGCCGACGCTGCGGCTGACGCTCGGCGTGACGGATCTCGGCGGCCTGCCGCCGCCGGAACGGCAGGCGCTGGCCAGGGAAGCGGCCGAGGCCGACGCGCGGGCCCCCTTCGACCTCGCCGAGGGGCCCCTGATCCGCACCAGCCTCTACCGGCTCGCCGACGACGAGCATCTGTGGCTGCTGAACCTGCACCACATCGTCGCCGACGGCTGGTCGGTCGGGGTCCTGCTGCAGGAACTGGCGGCGCTCTACGCCGCCTACGTCCAGGGCCGGCCTTCGCCGCTGCCCGAACTGCCGGTTCAGTACGCGGACTATACCCTCTGGCAGCGGGAGCGGCTGAAGGGCGACGCCCTGCAGGGCCAGGTCGATTACTGGAAGCGGCAGCTCGCGGGTGCGCCGGCCCTGCTGGACATGCCGGCCGACCGGCCGCGGCCGGCGGTCCAGACCTTCCGCGGCGCGACCCACGCCGTCACGACCGGGGCCGATGCGGTGCGCGCGCTGTGCCGGCGGACCGGAGGCACGCTGTTTGGCGTGCTGGCGGCGGCGCTCGCGGTCCTGTTGTGGCGCCACGGCGCGCAGGACGACGTCAGCATCGGGACGCCGTTCGCCAACCGGAACCGGCGCGAGATCGAGCCGCTGATCGGCCACTTCGTCAATACCCTGGTGATCCGCTGCCGGCCCGATCCCCGCAAAAGCTTCGCCGAACTGCTGGAGCAGGTGCGGGGCGACGTCCTCGACGCCCATGCCCATCAGGACGTGCCCTTCGACCAGGTGGTCGAGGCCCTGAACCCCGAGCGCCACACCAGTCACTCGCCCCTGTTCCAGGTGATGCTGGTGCTCCAGAATGCCCCCGGCGGCGCCGTCGAGTGGCCCGGCCTCACCCTGCATCCGTTCGAGACCAGCAGCGGGACCGCGAAGTTCGACCTCATGCTCGAAGTGTCGGAAGGCGAACGGCACCTGCGGTCGACCTTCGAATACAACACCGACCTGTTCGACCGGGCCACGATCGAAGCGCTGGCCGGACGCTTCGGCCGTCTGCTCGAACGGGTCGCGGCGGAACCGGACCGGCCGCTCGGCGAGATCGACCTCCTGGGCGAGGCCGAGCGGCACCGGCTGCTGGTGGAGTGGAACCGGACCGAGGCGGCGTATCCGCAGGAGCGCTGCATCCACGAGCTGTTCGAGGCGCAGGCGAAGCTGCACCCGGACGCGCCGGCGGTGACCTTCGAGGGCCGCAGCCTGAGCTACGGGGCGCTGAACGCGCGCGCCAACCGGCTGGCGCGCCACCTGCGCACGCTCGGCGTCGGGCCGGACCGGCTGGTCGCGATCCGCGCCGAGCGCTCGCCCGAGATGGTGGTGGCGCTGCTGGCGGTGCTCAAGGCCGGCGGGGCCTACCTGCCGCTCGACCCCTCATATCCGGCCGAGCGCCTGGCCTTCATGCTCGCCGATGCCGCACCGGTCGCGGTGGTGACCGACGGCTCGCTCGGCACCCCCTCGGTGCCGGTACCGGTCGTCGATCTCGGCGCCGAGGCATCCTGGGCCGGGCTGCCCGACACCGACCTCGACCGCGGCGGCCTGACGCCCCGCAACCTCGCCTATGTCATCTACACCTCAGGCTCGACCGGCACCCCCAAGGGCGTCATGGTCGAGCATGCCGGGCTCGTCAACCTCGTGCTGTGGACCCGGGACGCCTTCGGGTTCGGCCCGAAAGACGCTCTCCTCCTGAAGACCCCGTTCAGCTTCGATGCGTCGGTGTGGGAGTTCTTCTCGCCGCTCGCGACCGGCGCCCGGCTCGTCCTGGCGCGGCCGGGCGGCCACATGGACCCGGAATACCTGGCCTCGGTCATCCGCGAGGAACGGGTCACCGTCGTCCAGTTCGTGCCCTCGGTGCTGCAGCTGTTCCTGGACCGGGAGGAGGCGGCCGCATGCGCCGGCCTCACCGACGTGTTCTGCGGCGGGGGCGAGCTGACGCCGGCCCTGGCGCGGCATCTGCGGTCCGCGTTGCCGCGAACGCGCCTGCACAACGTCTACGGCCCCACGGAGGCGACCGTCGACGCGGCGGCATGGACCATCGAGCCGGCCGACCCGGTCGAAGAGGGGCGCATCCCGATCGGCCGCCCGGTCGCGAACACGCGGATCTACCTGCTGGACGAGCGGATGGAGCCGGTGCCGACCGGCGTGGCGGGCGAGATCTGGATCGGCGGGGCGGGGGTCGCGCGCGGCTACCTGAACCGGCCGGAGCTGACGGGCCAGCGCTTCGTCGCCAGCCCGTTCGTGGCCGGCGACCGGCTGTACCGTACCGGTGACCTCGCCCGCCGGCGCCCGGACGGCAGCCTGGAGTTCCTGGGCCGCAACGACTTCCAGGTGAAGGTGCGGGGCTTCCGGATCGAGCTGGGCGAGATCGAGGCACGGCTGCTGGAGCATCCCGGCATGCGTGAGGCGGTGGTGCTGGCGCGCGAGGACCGGCTGGTCGCCTACTATGCCGCCGCGCCGGGCGTCGAGCCGGAGGCGCTACGCGCGCGTCTGGCGTCGGTGCTGCCGGACTACATGGTGCCGGCCGCCTGCGTGCGCCTCGACGCGCTGCCGCTGACCCCCAACGGCAAGCCCGACCGCGAGGCGTTGCGCGCCATCCCGGACCGCGACGCGCGGTCCGGGCAGGTCAACCTGGCGAACCCGCGCGACCACGTCGAGATGGCGCTGTACCGGATCTGGAAGGACCTGCTGATCGAGCCGCGGATCGGCATCCGCGACAGCTTCTTCAGCCTCGGCGGCACGTCGATCTCGGCGATCAAGATGGCGCATCAGGTCGGCAGGAAGTTCGGCGTTTCCGTGCCCGTCCGCCAGATCATCAGCCATCCCACGATCGAGGCGCTCGGCGGCTGGATCCGTGCGGGCGCCGAGGCGACGTCGGCCGGCGGCAGCCTGATCGAGTTCCGTCCGGGCGACGGGACGCACAACGTGGTCTGCGTCCACCCCGCCGGCGGGACCGCCTTCTGCTACCTGTCGCTCGCGAAGATGCTGCCCGAATCGTGCGGCGTCTACGGCATACAGTCGCCCGGCCTCAATCCCGGCGAAGCCTTCCTGCCGACGGTCGAGGCCATGGCAGAGGCCTATCTGGCGCTGATCGAGCCGCTGGCCTCGAAGCCGCTGGTCGTGACCGGCCTGTCCTTCGGCGGGCTGGTCGCCTACGAGATGACCCGGCGCCTCGCCCTGGCGGGCAGGGACCGGGCGGTGGCCGTGCTCCTCGACACCCAGGGTTCGGACGACCCGGCGTACCGGGCCCGGATGGCCCCGGTCGATATGCCGGAGTTCCGCGACAAGCTGGTGAAGTTCAACGGCATGTATCCCGGCATCGAGGACGATCAGATCGAACGCTACTTCAACGTCTACAACCACAACCGCATGACCGTCGCGGACTACGAGTGTCCGTCCCAGACGGGCCGCGTCGTGCTCGTCCAGGCCCAGGAGGGCCGGGACCGGGCCTTCCTGCACGAGCTGCGCCGGTTCTGGCGCCGGCGGGCCGGCGGCGGCTTCCTCGCTACGCTGGTGCGCGGCGATCACTGGGAAATGCTGGAGACGGCGGAGGTGTTGCGGGTATCCCGGACCATCCGGCGCGAGCTGCAGCATCTCGGCGCCGGGGCCGGACCCTCCGTCCGGCGCGCCGCCTTGCAGGAGGCGTGAGTGCGGGACGCCGATTTCACCGGGACGCTGGTGGGCCGCTTCGCCGAACGGGTGCGTGCCGCCCCGACGGCGGTCGCCGTGGTCGACGGCGGGACGCGGCTCGGTTATGCGGAGCTGGACGCGCTCGGCGACCGGATTGCGGGCGGCCTGACGGCGGGGGGCCTGCGGCCCGGCCAGTCGGTCGCCGTCTGCCTGCCGCGCTCCTGGCAACTGGTCGCGCTGATGTTGGGCGTGCTGAAGGCGGGCGGCGTCGTGGTGCCGGTCGACGCGGCGAGCCCGGCGCCCCGCGTCGACCTGATGCTGGCGGACGCGTCCTGCGCGGTGCTGGTTCATGCGGGCCGGCACGCCGACCGGGCGCTGCCGCCCGGCGGCTGGGTCACGACCGTGGACGCGCTGCTGGCGGCCCCGCCGGCAGTCTTTCCCGACCGGCAGGAGCGCACCGGCTCCGAGGCGGCGTTCGTGTTCTACACGTCGGGAACCACCGGCCGGCCGAAGGGGGTCGAGATCGCCGAACGGGGCATCCTGCGCCTTGCGCAGCCCGTGGGCTATATCGACATCCAGCCGGGAGACCGTTTCGCCTGCCTCTCGAACCCCGCGTTCGATGCGATCAGCTTCGAGGTTTGGGCGCCGCTGCTGACCGGCGGCTGCTGCGTCGTGTTCCGGGACGCCGAGCTGCAGGACCCGCCGCTGCTGGCCGCGCGGCTGGAGGCGGAGCGGATCGACACCCTTTTCATGACGGTGTCCCTGTTCAATGCGATCGTCGGTCAGCATCCCCGGTGCTTCTCGACCACCCGCCAGGTCCTGATCGGCGGCGAGCAGCTCAACGCCGAAGCGGTGCGGGCGTGGTACCGGGCCAACCCGGATGCCGGGACCCGGATCTTCAACGTCTACGGCCCGACCGAATGCACGACCTTCGCGCTGTCCTACCCGATCCCGCGCGACTTCTCCGGCTCGGTGATCCCGATCGGCCGCCCGCTGCCGGGGACCGGCGTGCGGCTGGTGGCGGGAGACCGCGAGGCCGCCGTCGGCGAGGTCGCGGAGCTTTGCCTGAGCGGGGCCGGCGTCGCGCTGGGATACCGCAACCGGGGGGATGAGACCGCGCAGCGCTTCGTCCGGCTGCCCTGGCTCGACGGCGGCGAGGCCTTGCACTACCGCACGGGCGACCTCGTGCGCATCGACGAGGCGGGCCTGGTCGAGTATGTCGGCCGCGTCGACCGGCAGGTGAAGGTCCGCGGCTTCAGGATCGAGCCGGGCGAGGTCGAGCGCTGGATACTGCGGCACCCGCAAGTGGCGCTGGCGTATGTGTGCACGCGGCGCACGGCGGCGGGCGACCACGAACTCCTGGCCTATCTGGTCCCGCGGGGCGTGCCGGACCATGCCGGTTTCGACGCGCATCTGCGCGCCGGCCTGCCGTCCTACATGCGGCCGCATCGGCTGTTTCTGGTCGACCGCCTGCCGCTGAACCCGAACGGCAAGGTGGACGAGGCGGCGCTGCACGCGCAGCCGGGCACTCCCTGGCGCCCGCCGTCGGCCGAGACGCAAGCGCAGGGCGAATGGCTGCGGCGGGTGCTGGACCTGGCCGGGGACGTGCTCGACCAGCCGGACCTCCGCCCGGGGGACGATTTCGCCGGTTGCGGCGGCGACTCGCTGAAGGCGCTGCGCCTGCGTCACGAGATGCGGCGGCGCTGGCGGTGCGACCTGCCGGCGGCGGCGATCCTGAGCGAACCCTTCGACGCCCTGGCCGACCGCCTGTCCCGTTCCGGCGCCGACCCGTCGAGCCCCTATCCCCCGGTGCCGGCCCCGACGGCGGCGCGCCGGATGCCGGCCACGGCCGAGCAGCAGCGGCTCTGGTTCCTCCAGCAGCGCTCGCCGTCCTCGACCGCCTACAACGTCCCGCTGGTCTTCCGCCTCGACGGGCCGGTGGACGCAGCCGCCCTGTGCGACGCGCTCCAGCTCCTGGCCGAGCGGCACCCCGGGCTGCGCACCGCGTTCGAGGCCGGCCCGGACGGGCCGGTGCAGGTCGTCGCCGATGCTCCCCCGGCGGTCTGCCGCGTCTTCCCGCCCGGCCGGTTCGACGAGACGAACTGGCGCGCCTTCGCCGATCTCGTGTTCTCGACGCCGTTCGACCTGACGGCGCCGACCCTGTTCCAGGCCTATTGGCTGCCGCTGTCCGGCGCCCGCGGAATACTGCTGCTCCACCTCCACCACATCGTCGTGGACGGCTGGTCCCTGAACCTGCTGCTGGGCGACCTGGCGGCGTGCTACGCGGCCCGCGCCCAGGGGCGGGACGCGCCGTCCCTCCCGCCCGCGCCGACGCCGCTCGACCTCGCGGCGTGGCAGGTGCAATGGTTCGAAGAGGCCGCGTACCGGGCCCAGCGCTCGGCGCTGCGCGATTTCCTCCGCGACCGCGAGGACGACCATCCGCTGCTGCCGAAAGTGCCGGAACCGGCGCCCCAGGCGCGCCTGCACCGCGAGACGCTGGACGCGGGCCGGCGCGCCGCGCTCGACCGCCTGTGCGCGGAGCTGAGGCTGACGCGCTTCGAGGCGCTGTTCAGCGTCTTCGCCTGGTGCGCGTACGCGGCGACCGGCCGCAGCCGGGCGCTCGTCGCCAGCCCGGTCGCGAACCGGCCGCTGGCGGAGTTCGAGGCCGTGGTCGGCATGGTCGCGAACACGGTGCTGGTTCCGATCGCGATCGGGGACGAGGACGACCTGCGCCTTCAGCTCCAGCGGCAGGTGGCCGCGATCCGGGCCGTGCTCGCGCACCAGGAGGTCGCCCTGGCGGACGTGGTGGGGGACCTCCGCCCCGCCTCGGCGTCGGGCACGCCGTTCGACTTCATGTTCGTGCTGGAGAACACGGATTTCTCGACCCTGGCGCTCCCCGGCGTGGCGGCGACGGTCGAGTTCGCCGACCGGGTGCAGGCCAAATGCCCGCTGACCCTGTCGGTGCTCGATGCCGATGCCGGCCTCGAATGCCTGTGGGAATACCAGTGCGGGTATTTCGACGCCGACGAGGTGCGGGGGCTCGCGCGGTCGTTCCGGTCCGCCCTCGACCTGCTGCTGAAGGGGCAGGGGGCCGGCCTGTACGAGCTGGTCGCCACCCACCGGCGGGCATTGCCCCAGCCCGGCGACGGCCCGCGGGCCGAACCCGCCTTCGATACCATCGCGGACTGGTTCGAGCATCAGGCGCGCTGCACGCCGTCCGCCCCGGCGCTCGTGGACCGTGACCGCTTTTTCAGCTATGCCCAGCTCGACCGGATGGCGGACGCGCTGGCGGGCGAGCTGCAGCGCGCGCATCCGCTGCCGCTCGACGCGGACGGGCCCGTCCACGTCGCGCTGTACATGGACACCTCGGTCGAGCACGTCGTGGCGCTGCTGGCGCTGGCCAAGCTGAACGCGACCGCGGTGCCGCTTGATCCCGCCTACCCGCCGGAGCTGGCGCGCCAGGTGCTGGACCGGGCGCGGCCGCACTGCATCCTGCTGCGCGCAGGCGACGCCGACGCGCTGCGGCGGCTGGATGACGGCCGCTTCCCGAGGCACGTTCCGACGCTTGCTCCCGATGCCGCCCGCGCCCCCGGCGATGGCGCCGCTCCGCCGGCCGGGCGTCGCGGGGTCCGTCCCTTGTACACCCTGTTCACCTCCGGCTCGACCGGCGCGCCCAAGGGGGTGCAGGTATTCGACCGGACCCTGTGCAACCTGCTGCAATGGCAGCGCGAGGAGGGCGGGCTGGCGCCGAAGGCGGCTACGCTGCAGTTCTCCATGCTGTCCTTCGACGTCTCCTTCCAGGAGCTGTTCACGACGCTGTGCGGCGGCGGCTGCTACCACCTGATCTCCCCGGCGTGGCGCCGGGACGCGCAGGCGCTGCTGGACTATCTGGCCGCGGCGCGGATCGAGCGGATCTTCATGCCCTACGTGGCCCTGCAGCACGTGGCGGAGGCCGCCGTGGCGCTGGGCATCCATCCCGCCGACCTGCGCGAGGTGGTCACCGCCGGGGAGCAGCTCCTGTGCACCGAGGCGATCCGGCGCTGGTTCGCGGGCATGCCGAACGCGGTGCTGTTCAACCATTACGGCCCGACCGAGACCCATGTCGTCAGCGCCCACCGGTTGGCCGGCCCCGCCGGGGCATGGCCGGTGCGGGCCCCCATAGGCCGGCCCGTCGCCAACGCGCGCCTCAGGGTCGTCGACGAGCGGGACAGGCCGGTGCCGGCGGGGTGCGGCGGCCATCTGCTGGTGGCGGGGCCGATGGTGCGGCGCTGCTATCTCGCGGACGCCTCCTTGAACCAGGCCCGCTTCGTGGAACTGGCCGACGAGGCGGCACCCGGCGGCGCAGGACTGTACTACCGGACCGGCGACCTGGCCCGCTTCGACCACCAGGGCCTGCTCCACTATCTCGGCCGCGACGACGAGCAGATCAAGCTGAGCGGCCATCGGCTGGAACTGGGGCAGGTGGAGGCCGCGCTGACGCGGCTTCCGGCCGTGGCGAGCGCGGCGGTCGTGGCCGAGGGCGAGCCGGTGGAGCTGGTGGCCTATCTCCAGGCGGCCGGAACGCCGCCCACCGCCGAGGTTCTCGACGGCGCCGTAGCCGAGCTGCTGCCCGCCCATGTGCGCATCCGCCGGCACAGGCTGCTGTCGTCCTGGCCCAGGACGCCGAGCGGCAAGATCGATCGCCGGTCCCTGGCGCAGGCGGACTGGACCGAGCTGGCGCGGGCGCCGTCCCGGACGTCGCCAGCGCCCGCCGCGGGGCTGGAGCGCACGCTAGCCGACCTGTTCGAGGAGGTCGTCGGGCGGCCGATCGGCCCCGACCAGACCTTCTTCGAGGCCGGGGCCACCAGCCTCGGGCTGATGCGCTTCCATCTGCGCTGCCGCTCGGCGCTGGAACTGCCGCTCGCGGTGGCGGACCTGTTCGAGCACGTGACGATCCCGCGCCTGGCCGGCTTCCTGTCGGGGGCCCGGCCGCAGCGCGGCGCCGTGGAGCCCGCGGCCGGGCCGGGCGCGGAAGGGCGGATCGCGGTGATCGGCATGGCGCTGAACGTGCCGGGCGCCGGGGACCTGGACGCCTTCTGGGCAATGGTGCGTGCCGGCGGCACCGGCATCGAGCATTTCCCGACCGGGGTCGACGGGATGGTCGGCGCGCGCAGCCAGTTGCGCGGGCTGCTGGACTTCGATCCGGATTATTTCGGCATCAGCCGCCAGGAGGCGCGGCTGATGGACCCCCAGCAGCGCCACCTGCTGATGACCTGCGTGCACGCGCTCGAGCATGCCGGCATCCGGGCGGGCCAGACCTCGCAACGCGTCGGGCTGGTCGCGAGCTGCGGCGAGAACACGTATTTCCAGGACCTTCTGCGCCGGGCCGGCGAGGGCGACCTGCCCGACGGGTTCCAGATGGCCCTGCACCACGACAAGGACTTCCTGGCCACCAAGGTCGCCTACCACCTCGACCTGACCGGCCCCGCGATGAGCGTCCAGGCCGCCTGCGGCAGCTCGCTGATCGCGGTGCATGTCGCGGGCATGCTGCTGCGCCAGGGCGACGGCGACGTGATGCTGGCGGCCGGGGTCCTGGTCGATCCGCTGCTCACTGACGGCTACCGCTACCGCCCGCAGCACATCTTCTCGCGCGACGGCCGCTGCCGGCCGTTCAGCGACGATGCCGGCGGCACCATCGGCGCCAGCGGCTGCGGCGTCGTGGTGCTGAAGCCGCTGGCGCGGGCGCTGGCGGACGGAGACCACGTCTACGCCGTGATCGAAGGGTCGGCCGTCAACAACGACGGCCGGCAGAAGCTGAGCTACACCGCGCCCTCGATCGCGGGGCAGGGCGAGGCGATCCGCACGGCCCTGTCCCGCGCCGGGCTGGGCGGCGCCGACATCGGCTATGTCGAGGCGCACGGCACCGGCACGCCGCTCGGCGACCCGGTCGAGGTGGCGGCGCTGCGCGAGGCGTTCGGGCCGGCGCCCGGGGCCGCCTGCGCGCTCGCCTCGGTGAAGAGCCAGATCGGGCATCTCGGGGCCGCGGCGGGTATCATCGGCCTGATCCGCGCCACCCTGGCGGTGTTCCACGGCGTCGTGCCGCCCAATGTCGGCTTCCGCGCCATCAACCCCCAGATCGACCTGGACGGCACGCCGTTCTACGTCCCCGCCGAGGCGCGGCCCTGGCCGGAGGGGAGGCGGCGCGTCGCCGGCGTCAGCAGCTTCGGCATCGGCGGCACGAACGCCCATCTGGTCCTCGGCGAGCCGCCGCCGGCGCGGGCCGTGGAGGAGGCTCCGCCGCCGCCCTGCCTGCTGGTCTCGGCCCATAGCCGCGAGGCGCTGCTGAGCGGCCTGCGAGCGGTCGCCGGCTACCTGGAGCGCCATCCGCACCGCTACCAGGCGGTGCTGCGCCACCTCCAGGTCGGCCGGCGCCAGCATTCCTGGCGCTTCGGCGCCCTGTGCGCGTCGGCCGAGGCGGCGCTCGAGGCGCTGCGCACCGCCGAGGTTCGGGAAACGGCCCTGGACGGAGCACCCTTCCGCGCGGCCGGGCAGCCGGCCGAAGCGGTCCTGGCGGCCTGGCTGTCGGGGGCGCCGGTCGAGTGGGGCGGGGTGTCCGCACCGCCGCCCTGGGACTTCCCGCCTTCGGTCTTCGACCTGGAGACATATCGTCTCCTGCCGCCGGGCACCGCCGCCGCCGCGGCTGCGGACCCGCAGTTCCCGCCCCGCGAACCGCCGGAGCGGTGGTTCTACCAGCGTCCCTGGGCACGGTACCGGCGGCTGGACGGCGAGCCGGTCCGGCAGACCGGCCGCATCCTCGTCGTTTCGGCCGCCGGGCCGGTCGACCCCGGCGTCCTGGCGGCGCTGGCCCCCGCCTATCGCCGGGTGGTCGAGCTTCGCGCCGCCGGGGGCTGGCGGCGTTGCGGGCCGGACCTGTTCGAAGCCGATCCGGCCGACCCCGAGGCCCTGCACCGGATGCTGGGCGCGCTGGCGTCCGACCGGCCGGAAAAGGACGGGCCGGTGGAGCTGGACTGGGTGCACGCCCTGCCGCTGTCCGTGACCGGTGCCGTCGGCGAGGAAAGCCTCGCGCGCGGCCGATGGGCCTGTCTCGACACCGTCGCGGCGCTGATGCAGGCCTGGGACCGGATGCCCGACGCGATGCCGCTGCGCCTGTGGCTGCTGTCGCATCAGGCCTGCCCGGTCGAGGGCGACGTGGAGCGGCCCGAACTGTCCGCCCTCGCCGGGCCGGTCGAGGTCGTGCCGCAGGAATATCCGGTGCGCTGCCACTGGCTCGACCTGCCGTCGCCGCGTTTGGGCGAGCACGCGGCCGCCTTGGCGGCATTGCTGTCGGACCCCTCGGCGCCGCGCCGGCTGGCGATCCGGGGCGGCGATCTGTGGCGGCCGGTCCTGGTCGCCTGCCCCGAGCCGGCGGTCCCGCCGCACATCCCGCTGCTGCCGGACGACGGCGTGTTCCTGGTGATCGGCGGCAGCGGCGGCATCGGCGGCAGCCTGTGCGGCCATCTGCTGCGCGCACCGGCGCGCCGCGTGGTCCTGCTGTCGCGCCGGGCCGAGCTGCCGCCGGTTCTGGAGGCGCATCGGGACCGGATCGACCTGGTCCGGGCGGATGTCGGCGACCTCGCGGGATGGCCGGCGGTGTTGGACCGGCTGGCCCGGCTCCATACCCGGCTGGACGGCGTGATCCATGCGGCCGGCGCCGGGGCCGGCGGCGTGATCCGGACGCGCGAGCCGCGGCGGATGGCCGAGGCGATGCGGGCCAGGACCGCGGGCGCGCTCGCGGTCGAGGCCGTGATCGAGCGGTTCCGGCCGGGCTTCGTGCTGTACTGTTCCTCGATGTCGGCGCTGTTCGGCGGGGCCGGGCAGTTCGACTACGCGGCGTCGAACGCGCTGCTGGACGGGTTCGCGCAGTACCGGCCCGCGCATGCCCCGGACTGCGTGCGGATTGCCGTGGACTGGGACGTCTGGCGCGACGTCGGCATGGCGGTGTCGGCGCCCGCCGAGGCGCGCCACCGGGCTCATCTCGCGGTCGGCCTCTCCGCCGCGGAGGGAGTGCGGGTATTCGAGCAGGCGCTGCATCTCAGGATGCCGCGGCTGCTGGTGTCCACCACGCAGATCGAGGCGTCACGCCGGTTCTACCCGACCCGCCACGCCCGCCCGGAGGTGGTCGGCGAGGGGGCCGCCGAGCCGGCGCCGCTGGCCGCGCATCTGCAGGCCTGCCTGTGCAGGTGGCTGGGCGTGGAGCGGCTGGACCCCGACGCCTCGCTCCATGACCTGGGCGCGGACTCGCTGACCCTGCTGGACCTCGTCGGCGAGCTGGAGACGGGCTTCGGGATCCCGCTCCAGCTCTCGCAGTTCAGCCACAAGGTGAGCCTGAACGAGGTCCTCGGCCTCGCCGGCGCGCCCAGGCTCCCGCCCCGGCGGGCGCCGGACTGGTCGGAGCGGGTCCGGGTCGACGTCTGGAACGAAGGCGACGGCCACGACGTGCTGTGCCTGGTCCATCCCGTCGGCGGCGACGTGCAGGCATACCGGGAACTGGTCTCGGCCCTCGACCCGGACCAGCCCGTCTGCGTGATCGCCGATCCCGCGCTTGCGCATCCGGACCTGCCGCCGGTCGGCGTGGAGGAGCGTGCGGCCCATTACCTCCAGGCGCTGGAGCGGCGCTATCCCCGGCAGCAGTTCCACTGGCGGCTCGGCGGCTGGTCCTTCGGCGCCTGGGTCGCCCAGGCGATGTGCGCCTTGGCCGAACGGGCGGGCGGGCCGCCGCCGGAGTTGTATGCGATCGACCCGCCCGCGCCGGACGCGGGGCCGGAACTGGCGGGGGTCTCGCAGGCCGAGATCGACGCCTCGTTCCTGGACGAGGTGTCGCGGCGCTGGCCGGCCGCCGACGGGCCGCCGCCGGAGATGCGGGACTACGTGCGCTGCCTGATGCAGTGCTGCAGGGCGAACGTCGCGAGCATGGCGGTCCATCGCCCGGCGCGGCTGGAGCGCACCGTGGCCCATGTCTTCGTGGCGACGCGCCCCAACCCGGCCGGGCTCGCGGCCCATCGCCCGGCCGAGGCCCTGCGGCGGGACTGGCAGGCGCTGCTGCCGCGGATGCTGACCTGGCGGGCCCTGGACACGGACCACCACGGCATCGTCGCAGGCGCTGCGGCGCGGACGGTGGCGCAGACCGTGAGCGAGAACCGATGGCCGGTGTCGGTATGAACGCGCCGCGATGGCTCGACGGGATGGTGCCGGCGTTCCTGGACGTGGTCGCCGACGCCGGGAGCTGGAAAGCCCGACTTCACGCCGAGCTGGGGCGGCTGGAGGGGGTGCCGTTCGAGGTCGTGCACGACTGGAGCGCCGGGACCGTGGCGCCGCTGGCGCTGGAGACCAGCGAGAGGCGGGGCGGAGATCCCGGCCTGCATCGCGCCGTCCAGGCGCTGCATCGGCGCGCGCTGGCGGGCGACCGCGCGCCGGCGGCCGAATGGGCCGAAGCCCTTCGGCCGGCGCTGCTGGAGGTCTACCGGCAGGCCTTCGCCTACGCCCAGGCCCATGCCCGGGCCCATGCCAGCGCGATCGCCTATGCCCGGGCCGGGACCAATGCGAAGATGATCGAGGAATCCTTCGGCGGCGCCGAGGCTTATGCCGGCTTCTACGCCGACCTTGCCGCCGGTTCGAGTGCTGCGGCGTTCGCCGACGCCAACTCCCGGGTCAACGCCGGGTTCCTGGCCGCCGCCTTCGCGACGGCCGATGCGGATGCCTATGGGGAGGCCCACCCCCATGCCGTCGCCCGGGCCCATGTCTACGCGCACGCCCGCGGCTGCGAGGATTTCGAGGCCGGGTGCAGGGAGGCATGGCGGCGGCTTGCCGACGGGATGCTCGAATGCCTCGCCAGGGTGCGATGAAGAAGAGAGGGAAAAGATGGACGCGGATTCCACCAGCCAGTTCGAAGTGGTCGTCAACGACGAGGAGCAGTATTCCATCTGGCCCGCCGGCAGGTCCGTCCCGCTCGGCTGGCGGACGGTCGGCATGAGCGGAGACCGCCAGGCCTGCCTCGACTACATCGAGGCGCACTGGACGGACATGAGGCCGCGCTCGCTGCGCGAGCGGCAGTCCACGACCTGAACGAACCTGGCCGGGGCGGGCGACATGGACCAGTTTGCACTCGAGGCGATCGAGCGGATCGCGGCATCGCCGAGGGCTCCCTACGAAACGATTACCGTGAACCGGCTGACGCCGATCATCGGCGCCGAGGTCGCGGGGGTCGACCTTTCGCGCGACCTGCCGGAGCGCCAGCTGGCCGAGGTGCGGCGCGCATTCCTCGAGAACCACGTGCTGGTGTTCCGCGACCAGGTCCTCACGACCGAACAGCACAAGCGGTTCGGCCGCCTCTTCGGCACGCTGCGGGCACTTCCGGTCGAGGACATCGACGGCGACGATCCGGAACTCGTGGTGATCAAGGCGACGAAGGCGTCCAGGTTCGTCGCAGGCGACACCTGGCATTCCGACGGGACCGCCGACCCCGCGCCTTCCCTGGGCTCGATGCTCTACATCACCGAGACACCGGAGATCGGGACCGGCGGCGACACCCTGTTCGCCAACATGCATCTCGCCTACGACATGCTGTCGCCGGCCATGAAGGCGTTTCTGGAGGGGCTGACGGCGATCCACGACGGCGCGATCCCGTGGCAGGGCTACACGCCGCCCCACGAGCTTCCCAAGACCGAGCACCCGATGGTCGTCCGCCATCCGGAAACCGGACGCAAGCTCCTGTTCGTCAACTCCGGCTTCACCTCGCACGTCGTCCAGCTCTCGCGGACCGAGAGCCGGACCCTGCTGGACATGCTGTTCGGGATGATCGCGCGCGAGCAGGCCCTGACCTGCCGCGTGCGCTGGGCGCCCGGCACCCTGGTCTTCTGGGACAACCGCTGCACCCAGCACCACGCGGTGTGGGACTACTATCCCTTCTCGCGTTACGGCGAGCGGGTGACGATCCTCGGCGAGCGGCCCGCCGCCTGAGGAGGAGGGGCGCCGTCCAGGAGCCGCTCCAGGATCGCGATCATCGCGCGGCGGTATTCCTCCGGGTCTGCGCCCGCATCGATGGCCAGCGCCGCGCGGTCGAAGGCCGCCGAGAGCAGGACGGAAAGGGCGGGCACCGGCAGCGCGGTCCCGGGCATCGCCGCTTCCAGCCCGGCGCGTAGCGTCCGGGCGGCGTTCGCCTCGTCCAGGCCGTCCATCTCCGCCCCGCCCAGCACGGCCGGCCCTTCGACCAGGAGCAGCCGCGTGCGCCCCCGGGCGGTCATCGCGTCGAGATAGGCGGCACTTCCGGCCGCCAGCGCGTCGCGCGCCGGCAGGCCGGGGGGCGTCGCGGCCTCGATCTCCCGTGCGACGGCGCGGGCCTCCTGCTCCACGACGGCCCGAAACAGGTCCCGCTTGTCCGCGAAGTGGTGGTAGAGCGCGCCGCGCGTGATGCCGGCCGCGGCCGCGATCTCCGGCGTGGAGGTCCCGGCATATCCCTTCTCGACGAACAGCGCGCGCGCCGCCGCCACCAGGGCGCCGCGGGTGGCCTCCGTGCGTTCGCGGTTGGAGCGCGAGGGTCGTGCCTGTTGCATACCGACAGCCTGTATGTTATTCCGAAGATACATTCAGACTGTATGTCAATTCACAAGGGATGAACAGGCATGAAGACGACCAGCTACTACCCCGTGGTGATGACCGGCGACGTGGCCGGGACGGCCGCCTTTTACGAGCGCCATTTCGGTTTCCAGCCCCTGTTCGTCAGCGACTGGTACGTCCACCTCCAGTCGCGCGACGACGCTTCGGTCAACCTCGCCGTCCTCGACGGCAGCCACGCCACCATTCCCGAGGTCGCGCGCGGGCGGGTGTCGGGCCTGATCCTCAACTTCGAGGTCGAGGACCCCGACGCCGTCTACCGGAAGGTGGAGGCGGCCGGCCTGCCGATCCTGCTCCCCCTGCGCGACGAGGCATTCGGCCAGCGCCACTTCATCACCGCCGACCCCAACGGCGTGCTGATCGACGTGATCCGGCCGATCCCGCCGAGCGCCGAGTTCGCGGACCTCTACGCGGAGGAAGCCCTGCCGCGCCCGCCGACCGGCACGACGGATGCGCAGGCTTGACGGGGACCCGGTCCGCCTTCATCCTGGATATGTTACGGGGCGTAAGTTTCTGTCGGTGGTTTACGCCCCGGTCCAGTCCCGTCGTGCCGCCGGAGGAGACAGTGGAGACGAGCGCACCGACCAGGCGCCTGTCCAAGGAGAAGCGCCGGCGCCAGCTGCTCGAGGTCGCGTCCGTGCTCGCCCGCGAGGAGGGGACGGACGCCCTGACGCTGGCGGCCGTGGCCGAGCGGGCCGGCGTCACCAAGCCGATCGCCTACGATCATTTCGGGACCCGGGCGGGGCTGCTCGTGGCGCTCCACCGCGACTTCGTCGACCGCCGGACGGAGGCGATGCGCTCGGCGCTCGAAGCCGGCGGGAAGACGCTCGACGCGGTCGCGGAGATCGTCAGTGCCGCCTATGTGGACTGCGTGATCGCGGCGGGAACGGAGGTCGGGGCCATCGACGCCGCGCTGTCCGGCAGCGAGGAGATGGAGACCTACCGCGCCTCGCTGGAGCAGGGGCATCTCGACGAGCTGCGGGCCGCGTTCCGGCCCTTCGCGCCGCCGGCGGTCGACCTGGATACG
>NZ_DASYHS010000289.1:0-6717 GCF_035998295.1 Arenibaculum sp.
GGCGTCGTGGTTGCCGTGCAGCAGGAACACCGGGATCGCGTGCTCGCCGAGGCGCGCGGCCTGGCGGGCGAAGAACAGGCCGGTATTGAAGTCGCGCCAGTCGCCGTCGTAGAGGTCCCCCGCGATCACGACGAAGTCGGCCGCCTCCTCCACCGCGAGGTCGACGAGTGCTTCGAAGGCACGCCGGGCGGCGGCGCGCAGACGGTCGACCGGCGCCCCCTCATAGGCCGAGAGCCCGACCAGCGGGCTGTCGAGATGGATGTCGGCAGCGTGGATGAACTTCATTGCGGCGACCGCTCCGGGCGAACGAAAGGAAGGCTCCGCCGTGGCGCGGTCGCGAAGCTAGCATGCCGCGGGAGGAAGAAGACAGGGCATCGTGACCGGCTTCGGCCCTCGCCGGGCCGCCGCGATCGCCCACAGGCGCCTAATCCTGTGCACCCGGATACTGCCGGCCCCGCTTCACCTCGGCCCGCTTGGCCTTCCCTTCCAGCCGCCGTTGCTTCGCCCCGTAGGACGGTTTGGTCGGCCGGCGGGTTTTCGGGACCACGGTGGCGTCGCGGATCAGGTCGATCAGCCGCTCCCGCACGTCCTCGCGATTCCTCAGCTGGGACCGGTACCGATCCCCGACGATTATCAGGACCCCGGACGAGCTCATGCGGGAGCCCGCGAGCTTGACCAGCCGGGCCTTCACGTCGGGCGGAAGGTTCGGAGACCCGGCGACGTCGAACCTCAGTTGAACCGCCGTCTCGGTCTTGTTGACATGCTGCCCTCCCGGACCCGAGGCGCGGACGAACTCCTCCTGGAGCTCGCTTTCATCCAGGGAGATCAGGTGGGTGACCCGGATCATGGCAGGCCTCCTACCGGCGCCTCAGGGCCTGCCGCGTCCGCGGCGAAAGCCGCCGCGCGCGGGCCGGGCTGGCGCTTCCCCGTGCCGGCCGGGACGCGGGCCGGGCGCCGCCGGTGCGGCTTCGCCGGCGCGCCGCGGGCCGCCGCGCGCGGGCCGGGCGGCGCGGTCGCGCGCGAAGCACTCGTCGCAGACCCGGAACCGGTGCGTCGGCTTCAGCCGCGCGCCGCACGACGAGCAGGCGCGCGGCAGCGAGCGGGCGGCGAGCGTGCGCTCGATGAAGCCGTTCACCTGCTGCCGGCGCTCCTGGCACAGGTCCATCTCCGGATAGGCGTCCGGGAAGCGGTAGGCGAGCCACGCATAGGCCGTGAGGTCCTTCACCGACTTCTCGGCCGCCTCCAGCTCGACGTCGGTGCCGGTGTCTCGGACGTAGCGCTCGCCGAAATCGGGAGCCGGGTTCGGCCGCCCCCGGCCCTGGTTGATGGCCCATTGCCGCAGCAGGCGGATCTGGTTGGCGTCGCGCACGTCGATGGGGCAGCGCGAGAGCATGTCGCGCACGGCGAGCGGCAGCTTCGCCCCGTCGACCGCGATCGCCGCCTGGATGCGGCCTTCCAGGTCGGTCATCCGGAAGGTCTGGTGCGCGCGCAGCAGCTCCTGCCCGGCCGTGCGCAGCACCTTCGCCAGGCTGTCGGTCTCCAGCTCGCGGGCGATGGCCTCGACATGGATCAGGTTCGGGGAGATCCAGGGCCGCGGGTCCTCGGGTGCCGGCGGCGGCGAGGTGAGCGCGCGGCGCACCGGGCCGATGTTCTCGCCCTCGAGCACGGCGACCCGGCCTTCCTCGTGCATGCCGAAACGGCCGGCGCGACCGCCGATCTGGCGGATCTCCGAGCTGGTCAGCTCGCGCTCCTGCCGCCCGTCGAACTTGCGCGTCGTCGACAGCACGATGCGCGCGATCGGCAGGTTCAGGCCCATGCCGATCGCGTCCGTCGCGACCAGCACCTCGGCCTGGCCCTCGCGGAAGCGCCGCGCCTCGGCGCGCCGCACTTCCGGCGACAGCGCGCCGTAGATCACCGCGACGGGGTGGCCGCGCTGCAGCAGGGCGGCGCGCAGCGCGTGGACGTCACGCCGGGAGAAGGCGACGAGCGCATCCGCGCGGCGCACGTCGTCCAGGGCGACCCGTTCCTCCTGGACGCGCAGCGGCGACTTGCGGGTGAACTCGACGATCTCCAGCTCCTCGCCGATCGCGTCCGCGATCCGCCGCACATAGGGGATCGCGTCGGCCGAGCCGGTCATGATGATCTCGGAAGCCGCCATGCCGGCGACCGCCTGGGTCCAGGCCCAGCCCCGGTCCGGGTCGCCGATCATCTGGATCTCGTCGATGACGCAGGCCCCCATGACGCGGCCGGTGTTCGCCATCTCGATCGTCGAGGACACGAAGGCGGCGCCCGGCCGCACGTCCCGCTCCTCGCCGGTGATCAGCGTGCAGGGACGGCCGCGCGCCTCGATCGCCTCCTGGCCTTCGAGCGCCAGCAGCCGCAGCGGCGCCAGGTAGGCGCCGTCGGCCATCTCGCAGAGCCGGTCCATCGCCGCGTGGGTCTTGCCGGAATTGGTCGGGCCGACGAACAGGCGGAGCTTGCGCAGCATGGCGCGGGCGGCGGCGAAGCTGTCGAGATAGACGCCCAGGCCCGACGCGGTCTCGAGCGCCGTGCGCCGGACCTTGACCCCCGCCCGGGCGGCGGCGGCGGCGAACGCCTCCTCCATGGCGTCGAGCACGGTCTCCAGGCGCGGCGTGCGCCCGCCGAAGCCGAGCACGCGCTGGAGCTGGTCGGCGAACTCGCGCGGCCGCCACGCGTCGCCGAACGCGCCCGCCCGCTCCGACACGGTGGCGACCCAGTCGTCGATGCGCCCATAGGCCTCGTCCAGGCGCCCGGACTCGCGGCACGCCGCCTTGAAGCGCTTGGCGAAGGCCCTGACCTCCGGCCGGCCGACCCCTTCCGGCACCGACAGCCGCGCCATCAGCTCGGCCTCGACGTCCGGGATCGGCCCCACCGCCGCGCGGAACCGGACCTTGAGCTTGTGCTTGTCCGCGCCGGGGATCGTGATCTCGTGCGTGCCCGCGATCGACCAGCGGGCCGGGACCGCATCGATCTCCGCATCGATGCCGTCGCCGCGGACGGCGCCGACGATCGCCCTCAGGACGTCGCGGCGGTCCGGCAAATCGGACTCCTCGGGCGGGAATGGGGTATCGTCATCCGTCATGATGCGTTCCTAGGTGCGCGCCGCGGGTCCGGTAATCAACCGGAATCGACGGTAATTGCACCACGGGCTTCGATTTCGGCTGCGAATCGGACCCCGAGAAGCGAAAGGAGGACGGTTCGATGACGGATGCGGCGATGCTGACGGCGACGGAGCTGCTCGACCTCTACCGGGCGCACCGGCTGTCGCCCGTGGAGGCGACGCGCGCGGCACTCGACCGCATCGCGCGGGACAATGCCGTCGTGAACGCCTTCTCGCTCGTGGACGAGGAAGGCGCGCTCGCGGCGGCGCGCGAGTCGGAGCGGCGCTGGCAGGCGGGCCGGCCGATCGGCCGCCTCGACGGCGTCCCCGCCTCGGTCAAGGAACTCCTGCTCGCGCGCGGCTGGCCTACGCGGCGCGGCTCGCTGACCATCGATCCGGACCAGCCCTGGGAGCACGACGCGCCGAGCGTGGCGCGGCTGCGCGAGCACGGCGCCGTGCTGCTCGGCATGACGACGACGCCGGAACGGGGCTGGAAGGGCGTGACGGACAGCCCGCTGACCGGGATCACCCGCAACCCCTGGAACACCGACACGACGCCGGGAGGGTCGAGCGGCGGCGCCGCCGTCGCGGCCGCGCTCGGCATGGGGGCGCTGCATATCGGGACAGACGGCGGCGGCTCGATCCGCATCCCGGCCGCCTTCACCGGCGTCTTCGGGCTGAAGCCGACCTACGGCCGGGTGCCGGCCTGGCCGCTGAGCCCGTTCGGCGACGTCTCCCATCTGGGGCCGATCACCCGCAGCGTCGCCGACGCGGCCCTGATGCTGACGGTGCTGTCGGAACCCGACGCGCGCGACTGGCAGGCCCTGCCGCCCGACCGGCGCGACTGGCGCGTCGGGCTCGACGACGGCGTTCACGGGCTGCGCATCGCCTGGAGCCCGGCCTTCGGCGGCGCCGTCGTCGATCCGGAGGTGGCGGAGATCGCCGCCGCCGCCGCCGCCGCGTTCGGGGAGCTGGGAGCCGAGGTCGTGCGGGAGGACCCGGAGATCGAACCGACGCACGAGATCTTCCGGCGCATCTGGTACAGCGGCGCCGTCGGCGCGCTCGCCGGCATCCCCGAGGAACGCCGCGCCGACATCGACCCCGGCCTGGCCGAGATCGCGCGCGAGGGGGCCGCGATCCCCCATGTCGACCATCTGGAGGCCGGGCTCGCCCGCGGCCGGCTCGGCCTGGCGATGTCGCTGTTCCTCGACCGCTACGACCTGCTGCTGACGCCGGCGCTGCCGATCCCCGCCTTCGCCGCGGGCCGGGAGGTGCCGGACGGCAGCGGGATGCGGCGGTGGACGGAATGGACCCGGTTCTCCTACCCCTTCAACCTAACCCAGCAGCCGGCGGCGTCGGTGCCCTGCGGCCTCACGGCGGCCGGCCTGCCGGTCGGGCTGCAGATCGTCGGGCCGCGCCACGGCGAGGCGCTGGTGCTGAGGGCGGCCCGCGCCTTCGAGGCGAGGCATCCCTTCGCGTTCCCGGGCGAGCCGCGCACCCCCGGCCGAAGCCCGGCGTGACCGGCGCACGAGGGCGAGTGCGCTTGCGCGGCGGGTGGGAGGCTACTACAACCACGTCCCATACCATCGGACGACCGGACGCATGACCGAGAATCGCCCCGACGGCTCGGCCCCGGACGGCTGGGCCTACCTGATGCTGTTCATCGCCCCGGTCCTGATGGCGAGCAACATGCTCGCCGCCCGCTGGATCGAGGGCAGCATCCCGGCCGTCTCCCTCGCGTTCTGGCGCTGGGCGCTGACGCTGGTCGTGCTCGCCCCCTTCGTCGCGGGCGGGCTGTGGCGCCGCCGGGCGCTGCTCGCGGCGGAATGGCGGACGGTGCTCGTGCTCGGCGCGCTCGGGATGGGAGTGTGCGGGCCGCCGGTCTATCTCGGCGCGCAGACGACGACCGCGACCAATATCGGCATGATCTACGCCTCGACGCCGATCCTGATCGTGCTGCTGGCGCGGCTGTTCTGGGGCGCGCCGGTCTCGCCGACGAAGGCGGCGGGGATCGCGCTGTGCCTGGCCGGCGTCGTCACCATCATCGCCCGGGGCGACCCGTCGGTCCTGCTGTCGCTTTCATTCGCGCCGGGCGACCTGTGGATCGTGTTCGCAGCACTCGGCTGGGCGCTCTATTCGGTCCTGCTGCGCTACCGGCCGAGCCGGCTGCCGCTGACCGAGCGGTTCGCGGCCATCGTGCTGGGCGGCGTCGTGTGCATGCTGCCCTTCTACGCCGCCGAGATGGCGCTCGGGCACTGGCCGCCCGCCACGCTGGAGACCGCGGGCATCATGGTCTTCCTGGCCCTGGTGCCGGGGCTCGCCGCCTATCTCCTCTACGGGCGCCTCGTGGCGCAGCTCGGCGCGCAGCGCACGGGGATGCTGATGTATCTGGTCCCCCTGTACAACGCCGGCCTCGCCTATCTCCTGCTGGCGGAGATGCCGCAGCTGTTCCACGTCGCCGGGGCGGCGCTGATCCTGCCGGGCCTGTACCTCGCGACCCGCAGCGAGCCCGCGCCGGCCCCGGCCGCCCTGGACCGGGCCGCCGCGGACTGAGGCTCAGGCGAGGCTCCTGCGCCGCTCGATTTCCGAATCGCTGGGGGTCTCGGGCGCGAAGGAGCCGGCTATGACGTCGCCCGCACGCTCGTAGCCGACGATCAGCACGCCGCTCGGCGAGGTCGCCGACCGCGTGAGCCTGAAGGCGGCCGGCATCGTGCCGTCGCCGAACAGGCGCTTTCCCCGGCCCAGCACGAGCGGATAGACGAGCAGCCGGAACTCGTCGATCAGGTCATTGGCCAGCAGCGTCTGGACCAGCACGCCGCTGCCCTGGACCAGAAGGTCCGGGCCGTCCCCCTTCTTCAGGTCCCGCAGCGCCGAGACGACGTCGCTGCCCAGAGGCCGGCTGTTCTCCCAGGACAGCGTGTCGGGCGAATGCGTGGCGACATACTTGGTCGCGGCGTTGAAGGTCCTGGCGATGTCGCTGATCAAGCAGTCGAAGGTGCTCGCCGCGGGGTCGGCCTCCACGTAAGGCCAGTGGGCGGCGAAGATGTCGTAGGTCTTGCGGCCGAGCAGAAGGTCGAACGGCGCGGAGAAGCCTTCGGCCTGGGCGGCGGCGATCGCGTCGTCCCAATGGGCCGCGGCCCAGCCGCCATGGGCGAAACCGCCGGTCGGGTCCTCGTCCGGGCCGCCGGGCGCCTGCATCACGCCGTCGAGGCTGACGAACGCCGCGGCTACGATCCTTCTCATCGAACTGCTCCCTCGAATGTCGTGCCCGGTCCGGGCGCTTGCGAACCGAGGACGAACGGCCCCGCCCGGGGCCGACAAGGGCGATCGGTCTTTTCCGGATGACACCTTGACAAAATTAACTGTCAAGGCATCCTCGATGCATGCTCGACCTCGACGTCATCGATAATCCCGCGGCCGCGACGGCCGCCCTGGACCCGATCAAGGCCCGGCTGCTCGCCGAGCTGTCGGAACCCGCGTCCGCGGCGACGCTGGCGGCAAAGGTCGGGCTGGCCCGGCAGAAGGTGAACTATCACCTGCGCGCCCTGGAGGAACTCGAACTCGTGGTGCCGGCCGGCGAGCGGCGCTGGGGCGGC
>NZ_DASYHS010000290.1:0-2808 GCF_035998295.1 Arenibaculum sp.
GACACTTCGCCATCAACCTCGTCCGCGCCGTCGCCGACAAAAAATCCATCAAGCTCAGGAGAAAGGTCGCTGGGTGGGACGGCCGATACCTCGCTTCAATCCTCGGCTTCTCTTCGCGTTAACCTGGATTCGGAGCCCTGCGCCTGGGGCAAGGACCAGAAGGCGGTGGCGGAGGCGGCGGCGTTCCACGGGGTGGAGAGCCCGTTCAGCGAGAGCCATCTCGACCTCGGCCACCTGTTCGACCTGCTGACCGGAGCGAGCCAGCGGGTCGGCCTGCGCGCCGCGATGGAGGCGCTGGGGGTGCCCCCCGAAGGCGAGCACCACCGCGCCGTCGACGACGCGCGGGACGCCGCCCGGGTCTACCTGGCGCTGGCGCGCCGCCTGCGCGGGGGCGCTGCCTGAGCTTCAAGCCGTGCCGCGGCGCCAGGCCGCGGTCAGTATCCCGGCGCCGATCAGCAGCGACCCGCCGACGCGGTTGACGGCGCGCCGGACGGACGGACGCCGGACCTGCCGGCGCGCCGCCGTCGCCAGCACCGCGTAGAGCGCCGCGTTCATGGTCGCGAGCACGAGGAAGGTCGCTTCCATCACCAGGATCTGGGAGACGAACGGTCGCGCGGGGTCCAGGAACTGGGGAAGGAAAGCCACGAAGAAGACGACGCTCTTGGGATTGAGGGCCGTGACCGCGTAGGTGTGGAGGAACATCCGCCAAGGCCGCACGGACGGCGCATCGTCGATTCCGTCGCCGTCGGCGACCGGCGCCCGCCACAGCCGGACGCCGAGATAGACGAGATAGGCCGCCCCGACCCATTTCAGGGCCGTGAACAGCGCGGCCGAAGCGGCGAGCAGCACGCCCAGGCCGAGCATGGAGGCGGTCATGGCGGTGAAGTCGCCGAGCGCCACGCCGGCGACCGTGGCCGTGCCGGAGCGGCGGCCATGCCCGAGCGCGTAGGAGACGACGAGCAGCACCGTCGGTCCGGGAATGGCGAGCAGGACGGCCGAGGCGGTTGCGAACGCGAGCCAGGCTTCCAGGGACATGGGACATCTCCGCGGTCTTTTCCTCCCCGACTGATCCACGCGGGGCGGTCGAAATCAACGGGCAAATCGCGGCCGATATCATGGTTACCGAGCGTTAACCATGACGCGGCGATGATCCGGCGCCACCGCTTCCGATTCCCGGTACGCAGGATTTCATGATGGCGCGCTGGTTCGAGCCGGCCGAGGCGCTGAGCGACGCCGATGTCGGCCGGAGCATGCGGCTCGTCCTGTCGGACGGGCTGACGACGCAGGTGATGGGCACGCTCACGGGCGGCGTGTTCCTGACCGCCTACGCGCTCCACGCCGGGGCGTCGAACATGCTGGTCGGCCTGCTCGCCGCGATCCCGTTCCTGGCCCAGCTGGCCCAGCTTCCGGCGATCCTGCTGGTCGAGCGCCTGCGCCGGCGGCGCCTCGTCGTCGTGGTGTCGAGCGGGCTGGGGCGGCTGGCGCTGCTGGCGGCCGGCTTCGGCGTGCTGCTGCCGCCCGGGCCGGCGCTGGCGCTGCTGATCTGCGGGCTGCTGCTGCATGCGGGGTTCGGCGCCGTCTCGGGGTGCGGATGGAACTCCTGGATGCGCGACCTGATGCCGGTTGACAGGCTGGGCTCGTTCTTCGGCCGGCGCCTGTTCCACATGACGCTGCTGGGCGCGGTGCTGAGCTACGGCGCGGGGCTGGCGGTCGACGCCCGGCTCGCGCAGGCGCCGGGCAGCGAGAGCGAGGTCTACAGCCTGCTCTTCGTCGCCGGGGCCGCCGCGGGGCTGGCCGGGGTCGGCCTCCTGGCCCTCACGCCCGAGCCGCGCATGCCGCCGCGGGTCGCGCGCGAGCCGCTGCGCCGGCTGCTGGCCGAGCCGTTCCGCGACGCGAACTTCCGGCGCCTGATGCTGTTCCTCGGGTCCTGGAGCTTCGCCGTCAACCTCGCCTCGCCGTTCTTCACGGTGTACATGCTGACCCGGCTCGGCATGGGCATGGCCGAGGTGATGCCGCTCGTGGTGTTCAGCCAGTTCGTGAACATGGGGTTCCTGCGCCTGTGGGGGCGGCTTTCGGACGGCTACGGCAACAAGCCGGTGCTGGCGCTGTGCGGGCCGCTCTACATCCTCTGCTTCCTCGGCTGGACCTTCACGACCCTGCCGGAGCCGCACGGCCTGACCCTGCCGCTGCTCTACCTGCTGCACGCGCTGATGGGCATCGCGACCGCGGGCGTGACGCTGGCCTCGGCCAACATCGCGCTGAAGCTGTCGCCCCAGGGCAAGGCCACCGCCTACCTGGCCATGAACGGGGTGATCTCGTCGCTGGCGGCTGGCATCGCGCCGATCGTCGGCGGCGCGTTCGCCGACTTCTTCGCGGCGCGCGAGCTGTCGCTGGCGGTGCGCTGGAGCGCGCCGGGGCAGGCCCTCAGCTTCGACGCGCTGAGCCTCCAGCATTGGGACTTCTTCTTCCTGATGGCCTGCGCGATCGGGTTCTACTCGCTTCACCGGCTGTCGCTGGTCCGCGAGGTCGGGGAGGCGACCAACCGGACGCTGCTGCGCCAAGTGCTGGTCGAGGCCCGGCGCGGGATCTACAACGTCTCCAGCGCGGCCGGGCTGCGGTGGCTGGCCGGCATCCCCGCCGCCGAGCTGATGCGCAGCCGGCCCCCGGCGCGCAGGGACGCGCCGGCGGGAAACGACGACGCGCGGCCGGCGGCCCTGCATTCGGCGTGACGGGTCAGTTCCGCTCGAACACGGGGGCGAGCTTCGGGTCCCGCTCGACCGCGCCGGCGATCGCGGCCAGCCGGGGGCA
>NZ_DASYHS010000300.1:0-14679 GCF_035998295.1 Arenibaculum sp.
TGACGTTCAGCGGATCGTGATCTCGTCCGCCGCGGCGTCGCGCGCCTGCCAGCCGGCCCGCTCCAGCTCGGGATCGAGGTGCTGCTCCGCGGGACGGCCGATGCACAGATAGGCGACCAGGTCCCATGCCGCCGGGACGTCGAGTTCGTCGCGCAGCCGGACCGGATCGAGGATGGAGACCCAGCCGACGCCGATGCCCCAGGCCCGGGCGGCGAGCCAAAGGGTATGGATGGCGGTGACCGCGGAATAGCGCAGCATCTCCGGCATGGTCCGGCGCCCCAGGCCATGGCCCGCCGCGGTCGCGCCGTCGGCGAAGACCGCGAGGTGGACCGGCGCCTCGTCCAGGCCGGCGAGCTTCAGCTCGGCGTAGAGGCGCGCGCGTTCGCCCTCGTAGTCGTCGAGCGCCTCGGCGTTGCAGGCGAGGAAATTGGCCCGCACGGCCGCGCGCGTCTCGGCGCTCTCGACCAGGACGAAGCGCCAGGGCTGGCTGAAGCCCACCGAAGGCGCCAGCCGGGCGAGGTCGAGGAGTCGTCGCAGGAGGTCGGGATCGATGGGATCGCGGCGGAAGCGGCGGACGTCGCGGCGCCAGCGGAACAGGTCCTCGAGCCCGGCGCGGAAGCCGGCGCCGAACTCCGGCACCGTCGCCGCGCGCTCGCGGGCCGGCCCGAACTCCCGGCGGATCGCCTCGCCATGCTCGTCGAGCGCGGGGACGCGCGCCGCCGGCCCGGGCTCCAGCCCCGCCCAGCGGACGGGCGGAGCCGGCAGGACCACCGTCCCCTCCGGTGTCTCCACGTCCCGCTCGCGGAACTGGGGATGGCGCTCCAGCCCGGCGAGGTCGTTGACGCGGCCGAAGGCGACGGCGGCGCGCTTCAGCCGCTCGACCAGCTCCTCCGCCGGCAGCGCCCGGAACCGCTCCGCGATCAGGGCGTCCAGTTCCGCCCTGCGGGCGACGCGGGCGTCGTTGCCGGCGAAGCGGGGATCGGCGGCAAGCCCCTCGTCGGCGAGCACGTCCCGGCACAGCGCCGCCCATTCCCGCTCGTTCTGGATCGAGATCAGCACCGGCTCGCCCGCGGTCGGGAACACGCCGTAGGGCGCGATCGACGGATGGGCGAGGCCGACCCGCGCCGGCGCGCCTGCCCCGTAGCGATGGTGCAGGAACGGCACCGCCATCAGCTCCGCGATGGTCGAGAACAGGGACAGCGACACTCCCGATCCCGTGCCGGCGCGCTCGCGCCGCAGCAGCGCCTCCAGCACCGCGGCCCGCGCCGCCTCGCCGGTCGCGATGTCGCAGATCGAGATGCCGACCCGGCCCGGCCCCTCGGGCGTCCCGGTGATGCCGGCGAGCCCGGTCTCGGCCTGGATCAGCAGGTCGTAGGCCTTGACGTCCCGCCAGGGGCCGTCCTCGCCGTAGCCGCTGATGTCGCAGGTGACGAGCCGCGGATGGCGCTCGCGCAGCTCCGCCGAGCCGAAGCCGAGCCGGGCCGCCGCACCGGGCGCCAAATTCTGGATGAACACGTCGGCGCGCGCGAGCATGCGCGCCAGCAGGTCCCGGTCCGCGTCGGCCTTCAGGTCGAGGGCGACCGACTCCTTGCCGCCGTTGAGCCAGACGAAATAGCTGCTCTGGCCGCGCGCCGCGCGGTCGTAGCCACGCGCGAAGTCGCCCTCCCGCCGCTCGATCTTGACGACCCGGGCGCCGGCCTGCGCCAGGCGGAAGGAGGCGAGCGGGGCTGCGACCGCCTGCTCCAGCGAAACGACGAGGATGCCTTCGAGCGTGCGCACCGCCAGCCTCCTCAGTAGGAACGCGGCAGGCCGAGCACGTGCTCGGCGACATAGGACAGGATCATGTTCGTCGAAACCGGGGCCACCTGGTACAGGCGGGTCTCGCGGAACTTGCGCTCGACGTCGTACTCCTCGGCGAAGCCGAAGCCGCCATGGGTCTGGAGGCAGGTGTCGGCCGCGGCCCAGGACGCCTCGGAGGCGAGCAGCTTCGCCATGTTCGCCTCCGCCCCGCAGGGCAGTCCGGCATCGTAGAGCCCGGCCGCCTTCTCGACCATCAGGCGCGCCGCCTCGACCTGGACATGGGCGCGGGCGATCGGGAACTGGACGCCCTGGTTCCGGCCGATCGGCCGCCCGAACACCTCGCGTTCCCGCGCGTAGCCGCCCGCCTTCTCGACGAACCAGCGTCCGTCGCCGATGCATTCGGCTGCGATCAGGATGCGTTCGGCGTTCATGCCGTCCAGGATGTGGCGGAAGCCCTTCCCCTCCTCGCCGACGAGGCTGTCGGCCGGGATCTCCAGCCCGTCGAAGAACACCTCCGTCGTGGCGTGGTTGATCATGGTCCGGATCGGTCGGATCTCCAGCCCGCGCCCGACCGCATCCCGCATGTCCAGCAGGAAGACCGACAGGCCGTCGGTCCGCCGGCCAACCTGGTCCTTGGGCGTGGTGCGCGCCAGCAGCAGCATCAGGTCGGAATGCTCCGCGCGCGAGGTCCAGATCTTCTGCCCGTCCACGACCCAGCAGTCGCCGCGGCGCACGGCGGTCGTGCGGATGCTCGACGTGTCGGTGCCGGCCCCCGGTTCGGTGACGCCGAAGGCCTGGAGGCGGAGCTCGCCGCGCGCGACCGCCGGCAGCCAGCGCGCCTTCTGCGCGGCGCTGCCGTGCCGCAGCACCGTGCCCATCGTGTACATCTGCGCATGGCAGGCGGCCCCGTTGCCGCCGCTGGCATGGATCTCTTCCAGGATCGCGCAGGCGGCGCGGATGCCGAGCCCGCTGCCCCCGTACTCCTCCGGGATCAGCACCGCCAGGAAGCCCGAGCGCGTCAGCGCCTCGACGAACTCCGTCGGGTAGGCCCGCCCGCGGTCGACGCGGCGCCAGTACTCGCCCGGGAACTCCCGGCACAGCGCACGCACCGCCTCGCGGATCTGGACGATCGTCTCCCCTTCCATCCCCTCGCCTTTCCGGGCACTCGGTCCGGCTTCATCATGGCATACCGTCGCCGGTCCCGCAGCAGGCGGCGCTGCAGCGGCCGGAAATGCCCCGCCTCATCCCTCGCGCGGAATGATCGCGCCGCGCAGGCCGATGACGCGGCCCGCTGTGGCGTTGCCGCGGACGGCCGCTTCGCGCGGCGGCAGGCCGGTCAGGCGGGCGGCGAGGTAGGCGCCGTTGAAACTGTCGCCGGCGGCGGTCGTATCGACGATCCGGGCTACCGGCGGGACCGCGACCTCCTCCCGCCCGTCCGGCCCGGACAGCAGCACCGGCCGCGGCCCCTGCTTCACCGCGATCTCGCCGACGCCCAGCGCGTGCAGGCGGTCGGCCGTGGCGTGCGCGTCGGCGTCGCCGTACAGCGCCGCCTCGTCCTCGAAGGTCGGCAGCGCGATCGACACGTAGGGCAGGATCGCCGACACCGCGAAGCGCGCCTCGTCCGGTCCGTGCCACAGCCGGGGCCGGTAGTTGCCGTCGAAGGCGACGAGGCCGCCGCGCCCTCGCACCTCGCGCAGCACGTCCAGCAACCGCGCGCGCCCGTCGCCGTCCAGGATCGCCAGCGTGATGCCCGAGAAGTAGACGAGGTCGTAGTCCCGCAGCGCCGCCGACAGCCGCTCGGCGTTGTCCGCGCGGAACGTCTCGCGCGCGGCCGACGCCGAACGCCAGTAGAGGAAGGAGCGCTCGCCCCCCGCGTCCGTCACGATCACGTAGAGGCCCGGCAGGCGGCCGGGCATGCGGTCGACCAGGCCGACGTCGATGCCCTCGTCCCCCCACGCGGCGAGCATGTCCGCGCTGAACGGGTCTTCGCCCAGCGACGTGACGTAGGCGACCGCGCCCGCGTCGGCCGGCAGCGCCCGGCGCGCATAGACCGCGACGTTCAGCGTGTCGCCCCCGAACCCCCGGCGCATCTGGCCCTCGCCGGCCGGACCCGGCCCGGCATCGGCCGTGGCGCCCGACAGCTCGATCATGCATTCGCCGATGGACGCCATCCGCTTCATCGTCTTCCCACCGCTTCCGTAATCGCGCCGGCAGGATAAGGCGGGTTTCGGACCGGCACCAGCCCGGCCTGCGCCGCTGCGTCAGGCCTGACCGTCCCCGGGCCCCGCGGGGCGGATCAGTGCCAGCGCGGCCGCGACGTCGGCGGGCAGGAAGGGCTTCACGAGGAAGCCCGCCGGCCGCGCGGCCGCCGCGCGCTGCTTCGTCCCGGGATCAGAATGCGCGGTCAGGAAGATCGACGGGATGTCGTGGAGTCCGCGGATGCTGACCGCGGCCTCCACGCCGTCCGACCCGTCCGCCAGCCTGATGTCCATCAGCACGACGTCGGGCCCGTGCAGCCCGGCGGCCGCGATGGCCTCCGATGCCCGGTCGGCCACGGCGACCACCTCGTGCCCCATCCTCTGCAGCTGGATCTCCAGGTCGAGGGCGGGCACGGCCTCGTCCTCGACCACCAGGATCCGCAGGCCGCGCGGAATCCCGGCCGTCGATGTCCCGCCCGGGCCTTCGGCCGCCGGCGTCCCGCCCGGCCTTTCCGCCGCCATGGCAAAAAGGCGGTAAGCCGACCGACCTATGGTGGCATATGGCACACGGCCGTATTGAACGGGCGGCTGCATCATGGCACGAACTTCCCGAATGAGGTATCCACGAGACTGCCGCATGTCGACGGAACCGTCACGCGCGTATTCGCCGATCGCAGGAGTGTCCGGCATGCCCGAAACGACGGCGAGAGCCGAGGACCGGTTCCGGCTTCTGGCCGACAACGCACCGGTCATGATCTGGCGGTCCGATACCACGATGGGATGCGATTTCTTCAATCAGCCCTGGCTCGACTTCACCGGTCGCGACATGGAGCAGGAACTCGGCGACGGCTGGACGCAGGGCGTGCATCCCGACGATTTCGACCACTGCGTCGACATCTACCGGTCCTCGTTCGCGGCACGCCGCGAGTTCACGATGACCTATCGCCTGAAGCGCCGCGACGGCGCCTGGCGATGGCTGCTCGACAACGGCCGTCCCTACGACGACGACGACGGGGCCTTCGCCGGCTATTTCGGATCTTGCATCGACGTGACCGGAATGATCGAGACCAGGGAACGGCTCGAACGCGCGCTGGCGGAGAAGGACACGCTGCTGCGCGAGCTGCAGCACCGGGTCCGCAACAACATGCAGCTGGTCAAGAGCATCCTGTCCCTGCAGACCGACGCCGCCCGGGACGAGAGCGTGCGCGACGCGTTGCGCCGCGCCACCGGCCGGGTCGGCGCCGTCGCCCTGGCCCAGGAAGGCCTGCTCGACGGCGACGACCTGACGGGCATCGATCTCGGCGACTACCTGGCTACGCTCGTCCGCAACGCCGCCTCCCTCGCCGAGCGGGGCGACGTCGCGTTCGAGACGACGGCCGAGCCGGTTCGGCTGCCGCTCGAGCGAGCGGTGCCGCTGGGCCTCGCCGTCAACGAACTGCTGACCAACGCCGCCCGCCACGCCTTCCCCGCCGGGCGGGCCGGCACCGTGCGCCTGGACCTGCGGCGACGCGCGGACGGCACGGCCACGGTCACCGTGGAGGACGACGGCATCGGCCTGCCGCCGGGCGCGGCTCCGTCGGACGCCCGGACGCTTGGCCTCAGCCTCGTCCGCCGGCTCGCGCAACAGGCCCGCGCGCGGGTCGAAACCGCCGCCGGCCCCGGCACGCGCGTGACGCTGCTGCTGGAGGAACCGTAAGCTCACCCCAAGTCGCGCTTGGCACGAGGGCCCCGTTTCGGCCACTCTGCGCCCCGGCGACCGCCCCGGCCGCCGGAGGAGGAAGGATGTCGACGCGAACCTGCGGCGACTGCTCGCTGTGCTGCAAGCTGCTGCGGGTCGTCGAGCTGGACAAGCCCGAGGGCGTGTGGTGCCGCCACCGCGCGCCGGCCACGGGCTGCACCGTCTACGCGGACCGGCCGCCCGCCTGCCGGTTCTTCCAGTGCTTCTGGCTGATGGACGAGGATTTCCCGGACGACCTGCGGCCGGACCGCTGCCATGTCTTCGTCGCGGCCAACGACGACCCCGACAGCGCGGTGATCCACGTCGACCCCGCCCATCCCGACGCCATCCGCCGCAAGCCTGCCGCCGACCTCGTGCCGGCGCTGCTCAAGGTCTACAAGCGGGTGTTCGTGGTCTGCGGCGACGAGAAGGCCATGATGGTCCGCTGATCGGCCGAGGCTAGGCCTCCGTCGCGGCCGGCCGGCCGAGCACGGCGCCGTAGAGCTCGCGGTTGCCGACGACGCCGAGCGCCTTGCCGTCGGCGGCCACCACGATGGGCGCGTCGCTGCGGCGCCGGATCTCCATCGCCTCGCGCAGGGTCAGGTCGGGCGGCACCGTCACCACGGTGCGTACCGACGGAGCCGGCTCGCCCAGCCCGGCGCCCTGCCCGCCGCCCTGCCCGGCATCGGCGAGCGCAGCCACCGGCAGGGGCCCATAGCCCTCGGCATGGGCCGAGACGACCGCGCCCCCCGCGTCCAGCACCAGCGTCGTCCCGGTGTCCGCCTCCGCCAGCAGGGCGCCGCCGCGCCGGGCGAGGGCGTCGAGCGGCGTCATGATGGAGGCGCAGCGCAGCACGTTCACGGGGTTCATGTGGGCGACGAAGTCGGCGACGTAGCCGTTGGCGGGTGCCAGCGCGATCTCCTCCGGGGTGCCGTGCTGGACGATGCGCCCTTCCTCCATGATCGCTATGCGGTTGCCGATCTTCATCGCCTCGTCGAGGTCGTGGCTGACGAACACGATCGTCTTGCGCAGCCGGTGCTGGAGGTCCAGCAGCTCGTCCTGGAGCCGCGCGCGGATCAGCGGGTCGAGCGCGGAGAACGGCTCGTCCATCAGCAGGACGGGCGCGTCCAGCGCGAACGCGCGCGCGAGGCCGACCCGCTGCTGCATGCCGCCCGAGAGCTGGTGCGTACGGGCGTCCCGCCACCGCTCCAGCCCGACCATCGCCAGCTTCTCGTCCACGACCCGCGCCCGCTCGCGCCTGGGCACGCCCTGCAGCTCCAGGCCGAGGCCGACATTCTCCGCGACCGTGCGCCAGGGCAGAAGCGCGAACTGCTGGAACACCATCGCGGTGGTGCGGGTGCGCAGCCGGCGCAGGCTGCGGGGGTCGCAGCCCGCGGCGTCGACCGGCCCGTCCGGAGTGGAGACCAGCACCTCGCCGCGGGTGGCGCGGTTCAGGCCGTTGACGCAGCGGAGCAGCGTCGACTTGCCGGAACCGGACAGTCCCATCAGCACGCAGACCTCGCCCTCGCGCACCGTCAGCGAGGCACCGGCCACGCCGACGACGTGGCCGGTGCGCTCCTGGATTTCCGCCCGGTCCAGGCCGGCGTCGAGCAGGCGGAGCGCTTCGGCCGGCCGCCGGCCGAAGACGACGTCGACGCCGCGGAACTCGACGGTGCCGGACGTGGCGGGCGTCATCGGCTCCGGCGCTCCGGCTGCTTGAACACGCGGTCGAGCACGATCGCGAGGATCACGATCGCGAGCCCCGCCTCGAACCCCATGGCGATGTTGACGGTGTTGAGGGCGCGCACGACCGGCTTGCCGAGCCCGCCCGCGCCGACCAGCGCCGCGATGACCACCATCGACAGCGACAGCATGATGCATTGCGTCAGCCCGGCCATGATCGCCGGCATCGCATGCGGCAGCTCGATCTTCCACAGCAGTTGCGTGCGCGTGGCGCCGAAGCTCTGCCCCGCCTCCAGGAGCTGGCGCGGCGTCGAGGCGATGCCGAGGCAGGTCAGGCGCACCGGGGCCGCGATCGCGAAGATCACGGTCGAGATCAGCCCCGGCACGACCCCGAGGCCGAACAGGATCAGGGTCGGGATCAGGTAGACGAAGGTCGGGATCGTCTGGGTCAGGTCCAGCATCGGCCTGAGGATCTGGTGCAGCCGGGGCCGGTGGGCCGCCGCGATGCCGAGCGGCACGCCGAGCGCCATGCAGATCGCGGTCGCGAACAGCACGAGGGCCAGCGTCTCCATCGTCGCATCCCAGTAGCCGAGGTTCACGACCAGGAGCAGCGACGGGACGATCAGCAGGACGAGCCGCCAGGAGCGGTGGAAGGCCCAGGCGGCGACGGCGAACGCGACGATCAGCGCCAGCGGGTCGGCCCACAGCAGCAGCCCGACCAGCCCCTCGACGACGAAGCCGACGCCGTCCGACACGGCGTAGAAGACGAACGCCGCGTGCGCGTTCAGCCAGTCGACGAGACCGCCCATCCAGAGGCCGAGCGGGATCTTGTTCGCCGTGAGCCAGTCCATCGGGAACAGCCGTTACGCCGCCTCAGTCCGCGAGCGCTTCGCGGACGGCCGCCGCGGCATCGCCGCCGTCGGCGGTCGTCATCCCCTCGACCCAGCCGAGCGCCATGTCGGGATGGGCGGCGAGCCAGGCCCGGGCCGCGGCCTCGGGCTCCTGCCCCTCGTCCAGGATCGCGGCCATGATCTCGTTCTCCATGGCGAGCGTGAAGTCGAGGTTGCGCAGGAACTTGCCGAGATTGGGGCATTCCTCCAGGTAGCCCTTGCGGACGTTGGTGTAGATCGTGGCGCCGCCGAAATCCGGGCCGAACACGTCGTCGCCGCCCGACAGATAGGCCATGTCGAACCGGGCGTTCATCGGGTGCGGCTCCCAGCCCAGGAACACGATCCACTGGTCGCGCCGCGCCGCGCGCTCGACCTGGGCCAGCATGCCCTGCTCGGAGCTTTCCACCAGCTCGAACCCGCCGAGCCCGAAGGCGTCCTCGTCGATCATGGTCTGGATCAGGCGGTTGCCGTCGTTCCCGGGCTCGATCCCGTAGATCTTGCCGTCCAGCTCCTTCTCGAACTTCGCGATGTCGGCGAAGTCCTTCAGGCCGGCCTCGGCGACGTGGCGGGGAACGGCGAGCGTGTACTTGGCCCCTTCGAGGTTGGCCCGCACGCTCTCGACCGAGCCGTCCTCGAGATAGGGGCGAAGGTCCGCCTCCATCGACGGCATCCAGTTGCCGAGGAAGACGTCGATGTCGCCGTTCTTGAGGCTGGCATAGGTGACCGGGACCGAGAGAAGCTCCGAGCTGGGCTCGTAGCCCAGCGCCTCCAGCACCACCGATGCCGACGCCGTGGTCGCGGTGATGTCGGTCCAGCCGACGTCGGAGAAGCGCACCTGACGGCACGATGCCGGCTCGCTCGCAGCCGCCGCGGGCGTCGCCGCGGCGACCGCGCCCATCGCCAGGATGCCGGTCAGGGCCAGCCGGGTGGTCGCCTTCGTCATCGTCTGTGGTCTCCTCTGCCGCGGCGATGCCGTCAGGGTATGGCTGTCATGCCGGAACCCGTTCCGGTCGCCGCGTTTATTGATTGACTGTTCAATTAAGAAAGCCGAACCTGATCCTGTCAACCACAAAAACCCCGAATACGACGACCCTGGAGCGCGCGAGAGATACGGGAATGCCGAAAGTCGGGGTCCAGCCCATCCGCCGACGCCAGTTGATCGCCGCGACGATCGAGGCGATCCACGCCTATGGATACGACGACACGACGATCGCCCGGATCGCCGCGAAGGCCGGGCTGTCCTCGGGCATCATATCCCATTACTTCGGCAGCAAGGACGAGCTCCTGGCCGCGACGATGCGCTCGCTGCTGAGCGACCTGCGCCGCCAGCTACTCGACCGGCTCGCCGGCGCCGAGGCTCCGATGAGGCGGATCGAGGCGGTCGTCGCGGCCAATTTCGGCGAGTCCCAGTGCACGGCGCCGGTGATCACGGCGTGGCTCGCGTTCTGGGCCCAGGTGCCCCACGCGCCGGAGCTGGCGCGCCTGCAGCGCATCTACAGCCGGCGCCTGCGCTCGAACCTGCGCCACGAGCTGCGCCGCCTCGGGCTCGACGACGCCCGCGGCGAGGAGGTGGGCGAGATCCTGGGCAGCCTGATCGACGGCATCTGGGTCAGGGCGGCCCTCGGCGGCGGCGGCATCGATGCGCCGCGCGCGCGTCGCCAGGTGATGGAGACGCTGCACCTGCTGCTCGCGGCCCGGCCGGCCGCCCTGCAAGAGGAACGAGGATCCGCATCGAGATGAACCTGCCGGAACAACGCCTTCACATCGGCGGCACCGCCGTGGACGCCCTCTCGGGCGAGACCTTCGAGACTGCGAACCCTGCGACGGGCGAAGCCCTGGCGCGGGTCCAGGTCGCCGGCCCGGCCGACGTCGACCGCGCCGTCGAGGCGGCGAAGGCCGGCTTCGCCGTCTGGGCGGCGATGACGGGGGCCGAGCGCGGCCGCGTCCTGCACCGCGCGGCCGCGCTGCTGCGCGCGCGCAACGACGAGCTTGCCCGGCTGGAGACGCTGGACACCGGCCGCCCGATCCAGGAGACGACCGTCGTCGACGTGCTCTCCGGGGCGGACTGCATCGAATACTACGCCGGCATGGCCGCGACGCTGACCGGCCAGCACATCCCGCTCGGCCCCCAGGCCTTCGCCTATACGCGGCGCGAGCCGCTGGGCGTGTGCGCGGGGATCGGCGCCTGGAACTACCCCCTCCAGATCGCCTGCTGGAAGTCCGCCCCGGCCCTGGCCTGCGGCAACGCCATGGTGTTCAAGCCGGCCGAGCTGACGCCGCTCACCGCGCCGAAGCTGGCCGAGATCTACGCCGAGGCGGGCCTGCCGGCCGGCGTGTTCAACGTCGTCCAGGGGCATGCCGAAACGGGGCGGGCCATGACCCGGCATCCCGGGATCGCCAAGGTCTCGCTGACCGGCGAGGTCGGCACCGGCAAGGCGGTGATGGCGGATGCCGCCGGCACCTTGAAGCAGGTGACGATGGAGCTGGGCGGCAAGTCTCCCCTGATCGTGTTCGAGGACGCGCAGCTGGACAATGCGGTCGGGGGCGCGCTGCTCGGCAACTTCTACAGCCAGGGCGAGATCTGCTCCAACGGCACCCGGGTGTTCGTCCAGCGCAGCGTGCTGGAGCCGTTCCTAGCCCGCCTGAAGGCCCGCACCGAACGCATGGTGGTCGGCGACCCGCTCGACCCCGCGACCCATGTCGGCCCGCTGATCTCGCGCGCCCACATGGAGAAGGTGCTCGGCCATGTCGAGGCCGGGCTGCGCGCGGGCGCGCGCCTCGTCACCGGCGGCCGCCGGGTCGAGGAAGGGGCGTGCGGGCGCGGCTGGTACGTCGCGCCGACGGTGTTCGCGGACTGCACCGACGACATGCCGATCGTGCGCGAGGAGATCTTCGGCCCGGTCATGACCGTGCTCGTCTTCGACGGGGAGGAGGAGGTCGTCGCGCGCGCCAACGCCACCTCCTTCGGCCTCGCGGCCGGCGTCTTCACCCGCGACCTCGCCCGTGCCCACCGCGTCGTCGCGGCGCTGGAGGCCGGCACCTGCTGGATCAACGCCTACAACGTGACGCCGGTCGAGATGCCGTTCGGCGGCTACAAGCAGTCCGGCCTCGGCCGCGAGAACGGCCATGCCGCGATCGAGCACTACACCCAGGTCAAGAGCGTCTATGTCGGCCTGGGCGACGTCGAGAGCCCCTACTGACCGGGGCGGCTGGATGAGCATGACGGAAAGCTTCGACTATGTGATCGTCGGCGCCGGCTCGGCGGGCTGCGTGCTCGCGAACCGGCTGACCGAGGACCCGGACGTGACGGTGCTGGTGCTGGAGGCGGGACCGCGCGACCACGACTGGGACTGGCGCCTGCACATGCCGAGCGCGCTCAGCTACCCGATGCAGTCGCAGACCTACAACTGGGACTACCACACGGTCCCCCAGGAAGCGCTCGGCGGGCGGCGCCTGCACTGGCCGCGCGGGCGCGTGCTGGGCGGGTCGTCCTCGATCAACGGCATGGCCTATGTCCGGGGCCACGCGCTCGACTACGAGCGCTGGGCCGGGGAGGACCCGGCCCTGGCCCATTGGTCCTACGCCCATGTCCTGCCCTATTTCCGCCGGGCCGAGACCCGCGCCAGCGGGACCGACGACTACCGCGGCGGCGACGGCCCGCTGCACGTCTCGACCGGACGCTGCGAGAACGCGCTCTACCGCGCTTTCGTCGAGGCGGGGGTCCAGGCCGGCTATCTCCGGACCGCGGACCAGAACGGCCACCGCCAGGAAGGCTTCGGGCCGATGGACATGACGGTGCACATGGGGCGGCGCTGGTCCGCGTCCATGGCCTATCTGCGCCCGGCGCTGCAGCGGCCGAACCTTTCGGTGCGCACGGGAATGCTGACGACGCGCGTGCTGGTCGAGGGCGGCCGAGCCCGGGGCGTCGAATATGGCCCGCGCTGGGGCGGCGCCCTGACGACCGTCCATGCCGGGCGCGAGGTCGTCCTGTCGGGAGGTCCGGTCAACTCGCCCCAGCTCCTGATGCTGTCGGGCATCGGCCCGGCGGACGAGCTGCGCGCCGCCGGGGTGGCACCAGTGCACGACCTGCCGGGGGTCGGGCGCAACCTGCAGGACCATCTGGAACTCTACGTCCAGCAGGAATGCGTCCAGCCGATCACGCTGTACGGCGCGCTGGCGCCATGGCGCAAGGCGCGGATCGGGCTCGAATGGTACGTGTTCAAGACAGGGCTCGGCGCCACCAACCACTTCGAGGCCGGCGCCTTCGTCCGCTCGCGCCCCGGCGTGCGGCATCCCGACCTGCAGTACCATTTCCTGCCCATGGCCGTGCGCTACGACGGCCGCAACCCCTCCGACCGCCACGGCTACCAGGCCCATGTCGGGCCGATGCGCTCCAAGAGCCGGGGCGTGCTGCGCCTGGTGAACGCCGACCCGCGCGAGCACCCGCTGATCGATCCGCGCTACATGACCCATCCCGACGACTGGGTCGAGATGCGCGCGGCCGTGCGCCTGACGCGCGAGATCTTCGCCCAGCCCGCCTTCGCCCCGTTCCGCGGCAGCGAGCTGGCGCCCGGCCCCGAGGTGCGCAGCGACGCCGAGATCGACGCCTGGGTCGCCGCGCATTGCGAGAGCGCCTATCACCCCTCCTGCTCGTGCCGGATGGGCTCCGGCGAGGACGCGGTCGTCGACGGCGAGTGCCGGGTGCGCGGCATCGAGGGCCTGCGCGTCGTCGACAGCTCGATCATGCCGACCGTCGTGTCGGGCAACCTGAACGCGCCGACGATCATGATCGGCGAGAAGGCAGCCGACATGATCCGGGAGCGCGCCCCGCTCCCTCCCTCCAACGCGCGCTGGCACGAGGCCGAGGGCTGGGCCGTTGCACAACGCTGAGGGGCACAACGCTGAAGGAAGCACGATGACCGGGTTCTCCTACGACTTCCCCTACCCGTCGCGCCGGGTGCCGGTGATGGCCCGCAACGTCGTCGCCACCTCCCAGCCGCTGGCGGCGCAGGCGGGGCTGCGGATGCTGCTGAAGGGCGGCAACGCCGTCGATGCGGCGCTGGCGGCGGCGATCGCGCTGACCGTGGTCGAGCCGACGGGCAACGGCCTCGGCAGCGACGCCTTCGCGATCCTGTGGGACGGGAACCGGCTGCACGGGCTGAACGCGTCCGGCCGCTCGCCGGCGGCCTGGACGCCGGAGCGGTTCCGCGACCTGCGGGAAATGCCCCGGCTCGGCTGGGAGAGCGTCACGGTCCCCGGGGCGGTCTCGGCCTGGACGCTGCTGTCCGAACGGTTCGGCCGCCTGCCCTTCGAGGACCTGTTCGAGCCGGCGCTCGACTATGCCCGCAACGGCTTCCACGTCTCGCCGACGATCGCGCTGCTGTGGGCGCGCGCGGCGACGCAGCTCGCCGGGCAACCCGGCTTCGCCGAGGCGTTCCTGCCCGCCGGCCGGGCGCCCCGGGCGGGCGGGCTCTTCGTCAACCGGCCGGTCGGCGACAGCCTGGAGGCGATCGCGCTGAGCCGGGGCGAGGATTTCTACCGCGGCATGCTTGCCGAACGCATCGCCGGGTTCGCGCGCGAGCACGGGGCGGCGCTCGACGCCGATGACCTCGGCCGGCACCGCGCCTCCTGGTGCGGCACGATCTCCTCCCGGTTCCGCGACGTGGCGCTGCACGAGATCCCGCCCAACGGACAGGGGATAGCGGCGCTGATGGCGCTCGGCATGCTGGAGACGACGGGCATCGACACGCTGCCGCCGGATGGAGCCGAGGCGCTTCACCTCCAGATCGAGGCGATGAAGCTCGCGCTCGCCGACGTGGAGCGCCATGTCGGCGACCCCGCCGACATGGAGGTCGCAGTCGAGCACCTGCTCGACCCCGGCTATCTCGCCGGTCGCGCCGCGCTGATCGACCCCGCCCGCGCGGCCGAGCCCCGGGCCGGCGCGCCTCGCGACGGCGGCACCGTCTATGTCACCGCCGCGGACGCGGACGGCATGATGGTCTCGTACATCCAGTCCAACTACAACGGCTTCGGCTCGGGCGTCGTCGTGCCCGGCACGGGCATCAGCCTGCAGAACCGGGGGGCCGGCTTCACGCTCGAGCCGGGCTATCCGAACCGGGTCGGCCCGGCCAAGCGGCCATTCCATACCATAATTCCCGGCTTCCTGATGCGGGACGGCGAACCGCTGATGAGCTTCGGCCTGATGGGCGGCCCGATGCAGGCCCAGGGCCATTTGCAGATGGTGCTGCGTACGCAGGCCTGGGGCCAGAACCCCCAGACGGCGAGCGACGCGCCGCGCTGGCGCGTCGTGAAGGGCCGCGAGGTCGCGGTCGAGGCGACGATGGACGCGGCGGCCGTCGCCGGCCTCCGGGCGCGCGGTCACCTCGTCGTG
>NZ_DASYHS010000301.1:0-8901 GCF_035998295.1 Arenibaculum sp.
GCCTGGCACGAGGCGCTGGAGGACGAAGGCATCGAGCTGTCGGTCTGGCGCATCCACCGCAAGATCGGGATGAGCGGCGGCCTGTTCACCAACATCCTCCTGCGGGAGACGGGGCTGGAGATCAGCGAGGAGCTGCTGGACCGGCTTCGCGAGCGGCACGCCGAGGCCTATGCGCGGCGCGCCGGGGCGGTGCGCCCGCTGCCCGGCGCACGCGAGCTGCTGGCCCATCTGAGCGAGGCCGGCATCCGCTGGGCGGTCGCGACCAGCGGCCGGATGCGCACCGCGCGGCCGGCGCTGGACGCGCTGGGCGTGGACCCCGACCGCATCCCGGTGGTCACGCGCGACGAGGTGAAGTACGCGAAGCCCGACCCCGACCTGTTCCTCGCCGCAGCGGAGCGGCTGGGGGTCGGGATCGGGACGGCGGTCGTGATCGGCGACAGCGTCTGGGACATGCTGGCGGCCCAGCGCGCCAGGGCGCTCGGCGTCGGGCTGCTGTCGGGCGGATACGGGCAGGAGGAGCTGGAGCGGGCCGGCGCGTTCCGCGTCTACGAGGACCCGGCCGGCCTCCTCCGCCACATCGACGAGGTCGGCGGGCGGCGCTGAGGGGGGCGGCGCTGAGGGGGGCGGCGCCGAGGCAGGCGGGCGCGCCCGCTCACCCCTCGGCGGGCGCGGGGCTGCGCCGCAGCTCCAGCAGATAGGCGACGAGGTCGGCGAGCTCGCGCTCGGAGATGACGGTCTCGGGGAAGGCGGGCATCGCGCCCAGGCCGTTGCGCACCTGGAAGGCGATCAGGGAGCCGGGCAGCGGCTTGTTGTTGAGCGCGAAGCCGAGCCCGCCCTCGCCGCCGGGATGGCACTGGTTGCATTGGGCCATGAACACCAGTTCCCCGCGCTGCGCGGCCGGGCCCAGGGACAGCTCGGCCGCCGGCGGGCCGCGCCGGGCGGTGCCGCAGGCCGCGACCAGGGCGACCAGGAGCGGCAGAAGGACGAGGGTGCGCATCTCAGCCTCCCTGCTTCGCGATGCGCCACAGCACGCCGGTCCCGGGCTGCGGGTCGGGGCCCCGTTCGTTCATCAGCATCACGCCGAAATCGACGACGTAGAGCGCGCCGTCCGGCCCGAACCGCACGGCGACCGGCCGCTCGAGCCCGCCCGTCTCCAGGAGCGAGGCCGGCCCGTTGCCCTGGCGGTTGACCGCGAAGTCGCGCACGACCCCGGTGGCCGGATCGGCCCGCACCACCCGGAAGCCGACGGGGTCCATCACCTTGCCGACGTCGGGGGCCATGTCGCCGAACTGCGCGACGAAGACCTCCCCCGGATAGCCGAAGCCGCCGGGCGCCGCGTCGAGGCCGTTGGACGAGGAGTGGACGCCGAAGGACGCCAGCGGCCGGGGCGGATCGCCGGGGTGGCGCGCCAGGACGGGTTGCGGCGGGACGTCGCGCGACGGCGAGGCGTAGCGCGGATCGTCCAGCCGGTCGCCGCCGGCGAAGTCCGGCCAGCCGTACCAGCGGCCCGGCTCCACCCGCCAGAGATGGTCGGCGGTGCCGAAGACCGGCCGGCTGCCGCGCTCGTCATAGGCGTTCTCGGTCAGGTAGAGCGTGCCGTCCGGCGCGAAGGCGAGCCCGAACGGGTTGCGGAAGCCCCAGGCGACCAGCTCGACCGGGCCGCCCTCCGGCCGCACGCGCAGGACGGCGCCGCTGCAGGGAACCGCGCCGCGCACGACCCGCCCAGGCTCGACCGGGGTGCCGAAGGGGACGAAGGCGCCGGTCACGACCTCGTCGGCGGCCTCGGTCAGCGGGTTGTCGGAGCCGTAGTTCACGCCGGCCAGCGTCACGTCCCGGCACGGCACGTCGTGGAAATCGGGATAGCGGCCGAGCCAGCCGAAATCGTAGTTGTCCGGGCCGACGACGCCGGAGTTGGTGGCCGTCCCCTGGCCGAAATAGAGCCATCCGTCGGGGCCGACGACGGGCCCGTTGGTGTGATGGTCGCCCACGCTGGGCAGGTCCTCGACGAGAGCGACCGGCGGGCGTCCCGGCACGATCCGCAGGATGCGCCCGCCCTCCAGCTCGCCGCCCTCGGCGACGTAGAAGGCGCCGTCGTGCCAGGTGACGCCGTTCCACGGTCCGTTGTTCCGGCCCTCGGCCACGACCTCGGCCGTGCCGCCGGACCCGATGCGCAGCAGCCGCGGCGTCAGGAAGACCTCGCCGTAGGAATAGCCGGCCTCGGTCACGTAGGGAGTGCCGGCGGGATCGAAGGCGACGCCGGTCGGGAAGGTCAGCCCGGTCGCGACCGCCTCGGCGCGATAGCCCTCGGGCAGCAGGATGTCGGCCGGCCGGACCTGGCGGGGCGGCGAGAACGCGGCCTGCCCGCCGCCGTCCGACGGCAGGACGGAGTAGCAGCCGGCGGTGCCCAGGCACAGCACCAGCGCGGGCACGAGATGACGGGGCATGGGCGCCTCCTGGACCTGCCGACACCAACTTTCCCGCGGGCGGTTTCGTTCCCTGCGCCCCGGGGCCCCGCGCCCCGGGCTCAGGCGAGGCGGGCATCGCTTGCTCCCGCCCCTGCCGCGCGCGAGGGTGCTACGAACATCACCACGCGGTCGCCGTCGTCGACGGACACCGGGCGCTGAAGCTCGGGCGACATCAGCTCGAGATTGCCGTTCGCGCGGATGATCAGCAGGGGCACGCCGTCGAAGCCGGCGGCGAAGTCGGAGAGCGGCTGCGAGCCGGCGGCCTCGAAGGCGGCGAAGCGCCACCCCCGCTCGCACCGCTCGACGATCTCGTCGAAGCACAGGTCGCGGTCCATGATGAACTTGCCGCGCCAGTTCCGGCTCAGGCCGCGGTGCGGGTCCGGGTCGCTCGCCTTCGGCGCGATCTCGAACACGCGCTCCCGCCCGACCTCGGGCCCCAGCTTGGCGCAGACGAGGGCGTTGTAGATGTCGTCCGCCGTGGCCGCGAGCAGATGGTCGACCGGCCGGCCGGCAAGCCGGTGCTCGGCCAGTTCCGACAGCACCTCGACCTGGAGCGTCTCCAGCCCCTTGCGCCGCGCGGGGGCGAGCGCGCCCTCGAAGATGTCGACCAGGAGGACGGGGACGTCGTGGCGGGACAGCAGCTCGGCGAGCGAGATCGTCCAGCCGGTGGCGCCGACGATCAGGAGGCCGGGCTTGTCCGCCCCTGTCAGGCCGACCCGGCGCGCCAGCGCCCCCAGGGTGAAGCCATGGGCGATCACGGTCGCGGCAATCACGACGAACACCGTCGGCAGGATCAGCTCCGCCGCCCGATAGCCCGCCTCGTCGAGCCGCAGCCCGGCGACGCCGGCCACCGCCGCGGCGACGATGCCGCGCGGCCCGATCCAGGCCACCAGCGCGCGCTCGCCCAGGCTCATGCGGCTGCCCAGGGTGGCCAGCATGATGGCCGCGGGGCGGACCAGGAACAGCACCGCGAACGTCAGCGCCAGGATGGGCAGCGACAGCCGCCCGAACACGTCGGGATCGAGGTCCGCGGTCAGGATGATGAACAGCGCCGAGACCAGGAGCACCACGAGCGCCTCCTTGAAGCGCCGCAGCTCCTCGATGCCGGTGATGCCGAGATTGGCGAGCGCCACGCCGAAGACGGTGGCGGCGATCAGGCCCGCCTCCTCCATCACCACGTTCGGCAGGGCGTAGACGCCGAGGGTGCAGGCGATCAGCATCGGCGTCTTCAGGACCTCCGGGACCTGGTCGCGCCGGAAGGCCCAGCGCACGAGGAAGGCGGCGCCGATGCCGAGGCCGAGCGCCAGCAGCACGCCGAAGAAGACGCGCACGGCGAGATGGAGGACGAGCTCGCCGCCCGTGGCGCCGTGCGCGGAGCTGACCAGCACCTCCAGCACGATTACCGCCAGCACGGCGCCGATCGGGTCGTTGACGATCGCTTCCCATTTCAGGAACGAGGCCGGGCGCGGGCGCAGGCGCGACTGGCGCAGCAGCGGCAGGATCACGGTCGGCCCGGTCACCACGAGGATGGCGCCGAACAGGATCGCCGCAGGCCAGGCGAGGCCGCCGACATAATGCCCGGCCAGCGCGCCGAAGGCCCAGTTGAGGGGCAGCGCCACGATGGTCAGCCGGACGATCCCGCTGCCGGTGGACTGCAGCTCGCGCAGGTCGAGGCTGAGGCCGCCCTCGAAGACGATGATCGCCACGACCAGGCCGATGGTCGGCCGCAGCAGCGGCCCGAAGCTCTCGCTCGGGTCCAGGAGGCCGAAGACGGGCCCGACCAACAGGCCGACGGCCAGCAGGACCACGATCGCCGGCACGGCGAGGCGCCAGGCCAGCCATTGCGCCGCGAAGCCTCCGACGACGATGCACATCACGACGACAAGAACGCCCGCTTCCATTCACCCTCCGCGCAATGCCTCCCTTCAACGGCCGGAACGCCGGAGCGTCCCGAATGTCCGGCGGCAGGTTGAACGACGCGACGCACCGAACGCCCGGACGGAGACGCATCATGACGCCTGGACGGCTCGTCCCCCTCGCCCTGCTCGCGGCGCTCGCCGGCATGCCGGCCGCCGCGCAGGCGCAAGTCGCGCAGACGCAAGCCGCGCCCCCGCTCGCCCGGGACCTGGGTGCGGAGACGCTGCCGCCGGCGACCGGCGCGTCCGCCCGCGAGGCGCTGAGGCAGGCGCGCCGGGAGATCGCGGCGGCGGCCGAGAGCCTGACCGCCGAGCAGGGCGCCCTGGCGCCGACCGTCGCCTACCGGGACGTCCGGGAGGCGCGCGGGGCGATGGAGCAGGCGCTGACCGCCGCCAAGGGCGAGGAAGGCCTGCCGGACGAGGTGTCGGACCGGCTGAGCCGGGCGATCGACCAGACCAGCGAGGCGGTGAGGCTGCTGGAGGAGGCGGCCTCGACGACGGATATCGACGCGGTCCTGGAGCACCTGGAGGAAGCCACGATCGAGCTCGACGCGGTTTCAGGGCGTCTGGGGAGCTGAGGGCCGGTCCTGTTTCCCTGCCCCCTGTCCCCCCTGCGCGGCGTGTTCAGGGCGTCCCGGCCCCGTCGGGTGCGCGGCCGATGCGGCCATGGGCGTCGGACATGCGGCCGACGGCCGGGACCAGGCGGCCGACCTTGCCCAGGCCGTAGGCCGGCATGTTGCCGTAGATCGCCTCGTACCGACCGGCGGCGACCTCGTAGGTCTCGTGCCAGATGCCGACGGCGCCGCCGGAATAGCCGATGCGCCGGTTGAAGTCGACCCAGGCCGGCCAGTGCCGGCCGTCGCGGGCGCGGGCATAGGCCACGAGGTCGTCGAGCGAGCGCCAGTACTGCACGGACAGGAAGCCCGACTGCTCGTGGCCGAGGAAGCCGCTGTCGGGACGGTCCCGCAGCTCGGCGAGCATGCGGCGCATCGCGCGCATTACCGGGAGCCAGAGATGCACCTTCCAGGGCTGGTTGATGCGCATGCCGATCAGGAAGACCACGAAGTCGCGGTCGTACTCGACGGTCATGCGCCGGACGGCGGCGTCGGCCATGGTTCCTCCGCTGGCGGTGGGCACGGTCCGGAGAGCCTAGCACGGACCGGGCGGGCGGTCGGCGCGCGCGGAGATGGCGGCGCGCGGCGGGGGCGGCTAGGATCGACGCCGCAGCCGCGAGGAGACGAGCCGCCCATGACCCAGGCCGAGCGCATGACGATCCACCACATCCCGGTCTGCCCGTTCTCGCAGCGGGTCGAGATCCTGCTGGAGCTGAAGGGGCGGCGCCGGGACGTGGCGTTCAACGTGATCGACATCACGCGCCCGCGGCCGGACTGGCTGCTGCAGCGCACGCGGGGCAGCACGGCGCTGCCGGTGCTGGAGACGGCGGACGGCCGGATCGTCAAGGAGAGCCTGGTGATCCTGCGCTACGTCGAGGACATCTTCCCCGATCCGCCGGTGGCGCAGCGCGAGCCGTACCGGCGCGCGGTCGAGAACATGCTGGTCGCGATGGAAAGCCCGTTCGTGACGGCCGGGTACCAGTTCGTGATGAACCAGGACCCGGGCCGGCGCGAGGCGCTGCGCGACGCGATGCTGGCCCTGTATGCCAAGCTGGACGATTTCCTGGTCGAGCACGCGCCGGACGGCACCTGGCTGTTCGAGGAGTTCGGGCTGGCGGAGGCGGTCTATGCGCCGATGTTCATGCGCTTCTGGTTCCTGGACTACTACGAGGGCTTCGAGCTGCCGGACGAACCGCGCTTCGCCCGCGTGCGGCGCTGGCGCGACGCCTGCCTCGCCCATCCCGCGGCCCGGCAGGTAAGCCGGGAGGAGATCGTCAAGCTGTACTACGACTACGCGCGGGGTGCGGGCAACGGCGCGCTGCTGCCGGGGCGGACGGTCAGCAGCTTCGCCTTCGAGCCGCACTGGTCGACGCGCCCGATGCCGCCGGCGGACAAGTACGGGCCGGGCGCGGACGACCGGGCGCTGGGGCTGCTGGCGTAAGGCGAGGATCGTACCAATGGTGTGGTACAATTGCAGGATGACAAAAGGGAGAGGCCATGGGCCCTGGAACCGGGGATAAGCCGCGCTGGCTATACCGCCTGGACAACTTCGGGCGCGCCATCGTCCTGCTGCGCGAGGCGGTGGAGATCCTGCGCAGCCGGGAAATGAGCCAGTTGGAAAAGGAGGGGATGGTTCAGCGGTTCGAGTTTACCTGGGAACTGGCCTGGAAACTGCTGAAGGATTATCTGGAGCATTCCGGCATAGTTCTGCAGACCGTGACCCCGGCGGCCGTGATCCGCGCCGCCTTCGCCGCGAAGCTGATCGAGGACGGGGAAGTCTGGATGCAGGCGCTGGATGCCCGCAACAGGATGGCTCATACATACAACGGCGCCGCGTTCGACGCGGTGGCCGTGGCGATCCGGGACCGGTACTTCGCCGCGCTGGAGGCGCTGCACCGGGATATGGCTGGACGGGCAGCGACGGGAGAGGCAGGCCGTGGCTGACGCCGCCGATCGGACTCAGGGCCGGACCCAGGGCCGGGGCCACGGGTTGAGCCCGGCGCAGGTGGAGAGGATCCGCGCCGTGCTGCGGCCCTTTGCCGACCGGATCGAACTGGCAGGCCTGTTCGGCTCGCGTGCAACGGGCAGATGGAAGCCGGCATCCGACATCGACCTCGTCCTCTACGGACCGGTGGCCGAGGCCGAGGTGGACCGCATCCGCACGCTGCTCATGGAGGAGGGCCTGCCGGTGCCGGTGGACATCGTCGCCTACCGCGCGATCGAGGGCACGGCACTGCAACGCCACATCGACGGCGTGATGCAGCCGTTGCTGACGAGCGACGAGCTAAGGGCGTAGGAAGGGCCCCGCCGTCGCTTACTTCAGCACGTATTCCGCGAGCACGGACTGGATCCGGTATATGTTCAGGCTCTTGTTGAACGTCTTCTCGATCGGGTCCGCCTTGCCCGAGATCCAGATCTTCATCTCGGCTTCGAGATCGAAACTGCCGGCGGTCTCGATGCTGAAATGGGTGATGCTCTTGTAGGGGATGGAGTGATACTCCGTCTTCCGGCCGGTGAGCCCCTGCTTGTCGACCAGGATCAGCCGCTTGTTCGTGAAGATGAAGAGGTCGCGGACCAGCTTGTAGACGCCTTCGATCTGCTCGCTGGGAGCGAGCAGCTGCGCGTATTCCTGCTTCACTTCCTCGATGTCGACTTCCTTCGCGTTTCCGAGCAAGCCACCCAGCATCGGTACATCCTTTCCGTTCCTGCGGCGATCGGCCGAATGCCGGCCGCGCCGGGCCATTAGAACCGGATTCGCGTAAAAGAGGCACCAAGTTCCGCATGCGCGGGGGCCTCCGTTTCTCGCGCATGGGAGGATCCTCAGCCGATGCCGAGGCTCTTCGCGCCGCCTCGGAACAATCCCTCGCCGTCGGGGTCGAACTTCATCGCGGCCAGAAAATCGTCGATGCGATAGCGCGGCAACGTCTTGTGAATGGTGGCCATGTAGGCCCGTGCGTCGTCGAGCCGGCCCGCGAGCGCGAGGGAAAGCGCTGCGATCGCCAGGATATGCGCGTGCGCGTTCGGACGGGCAGCGGCCTTGACCGCCCATTCGGCCGCCTCGTCGAACCGGCCCAGGCGCACGAGCGCCATCGCGCGGGCGCCGAACATGCCGAACAGCAGCGGATCGTACGGGCTGAGGCGGCAGGACTGGTCCGAGGCCGAGATGGCGGTGCGCGGATCGCCGGCCTGCGAGTGCACGAATGCGAGCGTGTAATGACCCATCGCGAAGTTCGGGCTGAGGTCGATGGCCTGCTCGAGCTCGATGCAGGACTGGTCGTGGCGGCCGCGCAGCCAGAGTGCCCGGCCCATCGCCCAATGCGCGGCGGGATCGCGGTCGTCGGCCATCATGCTCTGCCCGGCGGCCTCGAAGGCCCGGTCGGTTTCGGCCTCGCGGTCGGCCCAGCCCTGGAACGCGTTCTGGAAATGCGCGAAGGACAGGCCGGCATAGGCGCGCGCGAAGGTCGGGTCGAGGCGGACCGCCGTCGCGAAGAAGTGCCGGGCCCACTCGTTGTCGGCCCTGTTGAACCGGTACATGTGCCATAGGCCGCGGTGATGGGCCTCCCACGCGTCCAGCGAGTTCGGCGGCCTCAGGATCGCGCGGTTGCGCTCGATCGTCTCGATCTCGTTCGCGATGGACGCGACGATCCTGTCGCCGATCTCGTCGAGGAGGAGGAACACGCCGTCGGCGCCGTGGTTGAACATCTCCGCCCAGACGATCCGGGCGGTCCGCACCTCGGTCAGTTCGACCATCACCGTGAGGCGCTTGGCTTGGCGCAGCACGGAGCCGCCGACGAGATAGTCGACGTTCAGCATCCGGCCGGCCTCCTCCGGGCCGACGCTCCGCTCCCGGAGGGCGGAGGTGGTCCCATGGGCGATGACGAACAGGCTCCGCAGCTTGGCGAGCCT
>NZ_DASYHS010000302.1:0-2533 GCF_035998295.1 Arenibaculum sp.
CGCGATCCACAGCGCCGCCGCGGAGACCGTCCCCGAGGCCTACGACAAGAACAACTTCCTGTGGTTCCATCCCGGCGCCATCCGGTACTACCGGGAGAAGGGGCTGGAACTCGGCGAGAACGTGATCCCGCCGGAAGCCAAGAACTGACCCCGAGCGGAACCCGGTCAGGGGGCCTGCCGGCGGCAGGCTCCCGCCCCGGATCCGAGGGAAGAATTCATGTCGCAGCCGAGTGATTCGCCGGCGCAGCAGCCAGTGCTGCGCGCCGCAGACGAGCCGGAGGCCGGCAACCAGCGCCGGCTCGACGGCTGGCAGGGCCTGGCGCTGTACTGGGCGGCCATCGCCTACACCACGTTCCATCTCCTCGTCCTCAACGTCTTCCCGCTCGAGACCTGGACCTTCCGCATCCTGCACGTCGCGGGTGGGCTGATGATCGGTTTCGCGCTGGTCGCCGGGAAGACGCTGGACATGCGGGGGACGATCCCCGGCCCGGGCCCGGCCCGCCTCGCCCAGCCGCTGCTGGGCGGCGCGCTCGGCATCCTGGGCGCCGCCGTCGCCGGGTTGATGCTCTACGCGCTGGCGCTGCGCTACACCTGGGGCACGCCGCAGCCGCCGGCCTGGGTGTTCGGCTGGATCGGGCCGCCGCTCGTGCTCGCGACCCTGAGCGGCATCCTGGCCGGCTGGGTACTCCGCGAATCCGGGACGGGCGGGCGCGTCTCCTGGCCGGACTGGGTGCTGATCGCCTGCAGCGCCGTCGTCGGGGCCTATCTGGTGTTCAACCTGGGCGCGCTTCAGTTCCGCGCCGGCGTGATGCCGACCCCGCCCGACCTGTGGGTGAGCCTGTCGGGCATCGCGCTGATCCTGGAGCTGACCCGCCGCGTCGCGGGTCTGGCGCTGGTCGTGATCGCGCTCGTCTTCGTGGCCTACGGCTTCGTGGGGCCGATGCTGCCGGGCTTCCTGAACCACGACGGCTACCAGATGGACCGCCTCGTCACCTATCTCTACACCGACAACGGCATCCTCGGCCCGACGACGGCGGTCTCCTCCACCTACATCATCCTGTTCATCGCCTTCGCCGCCTTCCTCCAGGCGAGCCGGGTCGGCGACTACTTCGTCAACTTCGCCTTCGCGATCGCGGGCCAGGCCCGCGGCGGCCCGGCCAAGGTCGCGGTGTTCGCGAGCGGGCTGATGGGCATGATCAACGGCACCTCGGCCGGCAACGTGGTCGCGACCGGCAGCCTGACGATCCCGCTGATGCGCAAGGTCGGCTACCGGCCGCAGAGCGCCGGCGCGATCGAGGCCGCGGCCTCCACCGGCGGCCAGATCATGCCGCCGATCATGGGCGCCGGCGCGTTCATCATGGCGGAGGTGACGGGGATCCCCTACACCGACCTGATCGTCGCGGCGACGATCCCCGCCCTGCTGTACTTCGTGTCGATCTTCTTCATGGTCGACCTGGAGGCGGCCCGGCTGGGCATGTCCGGCCTGCCCCGGCGCGAACTGCCGGAGATCCGCGGCCTGCTGCGCCAGGTCTACCTGTTCCTGCCGATCGTGATCCTGGTCGGCGCGCTGTTCCTCGGCTACTCGGTGATCCGGGCCGGCACGGTCGCGCTGGTCAGCGCCATCGTCGTAAGCTGGCTCACCAGCCACCGGATGGGCCCGCGCAGCGTGCTGGGGGCACTCGACCTGTCGGCCAGGATGTCGATCCAGCTCATCGCGGTCTGCGCCTGCGCCGGCATCATCGTCGGCGTGATCGGCCTGACCGGCGTCGGCCTGCGCTTCTCCTCGCTGCTGTTGCAGGTCGCGGAGACCAACCAGCTCCTGGCGCTGGTCTTCGCCATGGGCATCGCCGTGCTGCTCGGCATGGGCATGCCCACCACGGCAGCCTACGCGGTGGCGGCCTCGGTCGTGGCGCCGGGGCTGGTCCAGCTCGGGATCCCCGTGCTGGTCGCGCATTTCTTCGTCTTCTATTTCGCGGTCATCTCCGCGATCACCCCACCGGTCGCGCTGGCCGCCTATGCCGGAGCGGCCATCGCGGGATCCGACCCCATGCGCACCTCCATCACCGCCTTCAAGCTGGGGCTCGCCGCCTTCATCGTGCCGTTCATGTTCTTCTACAGCCCGGCGCTGCTGATGGAGGGAAGCTGGACCCAGATCCTGCGGGTCAGCGTGACCGGGACCATCGGCGTGTGGCTGCTCGCGGCCTCGGTCCAGGGCTGGCTGCTGGGCCGGATCGGGATGCCGGCCCGCATACTGCTGCTGGTCGCCGCGCTGTGCATGATCGAGGGCGGGTGGAAGACGGACCTTGCCGGGATCGGGCTCGGCGCCGCGGTCCTGCTGTGGAGCCGCTACGGCGCCCGGCATCGTGGCGCGGGCGGGATGACGCGGGCGGGATGACGTTCAGCGGATCGTGATCTCGTCCGCCGCGGCGTCGCGCGCCTGCCAGCCGGCCCGCTCCAGCTCGGGATCGAGGTGCTGCTCCGCGGGACGGCCGATGCACAGATAGGCGACCAGGTCCCATGCCGCCGGGACGTC
>NZ_DASYHS010000011.1:0-45661 GCF_035998295.1 Arenibaculum sp.
AAAGCGCACGAAGGCGCGACTTCTCGCCAAGGGAGACCGGCGGCAACGACATGGGCTGGATTCTCCGAATCACCGACAGCCCACAGAATCACGACCAGCGCAATTCGTAAACCGCCGTTAACCCGAGTTCGCAGCCCTGGCCCCAGGCGGTCCAGGTCTTGTGCCTGGGCGCCCAGTCGGAGACGATCGCGTTGCGCACCTCCGGGAACGGCCGCGCCGACCGTTTCAGCTCCTCGGGCGCGATCCCGGTCAGCCCGGTGCAGAACGGGCTGACGGCCGAGCGGGCGGGCCGCACGAGGTAGCGCCCGGCGCGCGCGATCTCCAGCGTCTCGTTGTCGATCTCGGCGATGCCGATCTCGATGATGTCGGCCTGCTCGCCGGGCGGCGGGCCCGGCGCGTCCCAGCAGGTCAGTTCCAGGTCGACAACCAGCAGCCGGTCCGTCCTGTACGAGTCCCTGTCCTTCATGCGCTCCCTCCTCCCTCCCGTCCCGCATGACGCGCGCGCTGGCGGTAACGGTCCGATGGCGATAGCATCCCGGCGCACTGCGAAGGGAGCAAGAGAGCATGGCCGGCCCGCTGAGTCACATCCGCGTCCTCGATCTATCCCGCGTCCTCGCGGGACCGTGGGCGGGCCAGCTCCTCGCGGATCTCGGCGCCGATGTCGTCAAGGTCGAGAAGCCGGGCGCCGGGGACGACACTCGAAGCTGGGGGCCGCCCTACCTGAAGGACGAGAACGGGCGCGAGACCGGGGAAGCCGCCTATTTCCTGTCCGCCAACCGCAACAAGCGCTCCCTCACCCTCGATCTCGCCAGTCCTGGGGGGCAGCAGGTCGCCCGGCGCCTCGCCTCGAAGGCGGACGTGGTGCTGGAGAACTACAAGGTCGGCACGCTCGCGCGGTACGGCCTCGACTACGAGGCGCTGAAGGCGCTCAATCCCGGCCTCGTCTACTGCTCGATCACGGGGTTCGGCCAGACCGGGCCCTACAGCGGCCGGGCCGGCTACGACTTCATGATCCAGGGCATGGCGGGGCTGATGAGCGTGACGGGCGAGCCCGACGGCGAGCCCCAGAAGGTCGGCGTCGCCCTGGCCGACATCCTGACCGGGATGTATTCCGGGGTGGCCGTGCTGGCCGCGCTCGCGCACCGGGAGCGGACCGGCGAAGGCCAGCACGTCGACATGGCGCTGCTCGACGTCATGGTCGCGAGCATGGCCAACCAGGCGACCAACTATCTCGCCTCCGGCCGCGTGCCGACGCGGCTCGGCAACGCCCACCCCAACATCGTTCCCTACCAGGTGTTCGAGACCGCGGACGGCCACATCATCGTCGCGGTCGGCAACGACGGGCAGTTCGCCCGCTTCTGCCAGGTCGCCGGCCGGCCGGACCTCGCCGCCGACCCCCGCTACGCCCGCAACCGCGACCGGGTCGCCAACCGCGACGACCTCGTCCCGGTGCTCGCCGGGCTGGTCCGCGCCCGCCCCTCCTCCTTCTGGCTGGACCGGCTGGAGCACGAGGGCGTGCCCTGCGGCCCGATCAACGACCTGGCCCAGGTCTTCGCGGACCCGCAGGTGCTGGCGCGCGGGATGCGGGTCGAGCTGCCGCACCCGACCGCCGGCACCGTCCCGCTCGCCGGCAGCCCGATGAAGTTCTCCGCGACCCCCGTGGAATATCGCGGCGCCCCGCCCCTGCTCGGCCAGCACAATGCCGAGGTCCTGCGGGACTGGCTCGGGCTGTCCGAGGAAGAGATCGCTACCCTCGCCGGCGGCGTCCTGTAGCGGTCGCGGCCTGGTGGTGGAGAACGTCTTGCGCGGTCGCCGTCCCGGGCGTCAGTCGGCCGCCGGCGCGTCGATGGTCCGCACCGTCTCCGCCACCTGCTGCACCGAGGCCGGCGCCGCGTCGCGGCCCGGTTGGCGCGCCGGCTTCACCGCGGGGATCGGGGCCTTCCGGCCGGCGGGATCGGGCAGGATGAACCCGCTGACGGGATAAGGCTTGCCGAACGAGCCGGTCGGACGGTGCTCCACCCGGACCACGGACCAGTCGTTGCGGGTGGAGACGTCCTTGACCAGCTCGCTGGAGACCCGGCCCTTGCGGCCGCCCGGCGGCGCCCAGTTGGCATGCTCGATGCGGATCGTCCGCTCGTCGACGACGTCCGCCACCACCGCGACATGCCCGTACGGCATCGCCTTGGTTCGCTGGAACACCAGGACCGCGCCGCTCCGCGGCCGGTGCGAGGTGCCGTAGCGCCCCTGCGCATGGTCCCACCAGGTCCAGGCGTTGCCGGAGATCTCGAACGCCGTCGCCTGCTTCACGTACTGGACGCAGTTCAGGGACTTGCCCTGGGCCGCATCGGCAGGTCGGGCCGATAACAGGAGGAACGCGGCGAACGCCACGCTCACGATCTGGCGAAATCGCATCATCAGCCGGTCTCGTCTGGTCGTGTGCTGACTCCGACTATACGGATACCTCTTTAGGGGCCAAGTTACCTCTTTCGGCCGCGGAAAATATCTTGTGGATAATCCGTGACATTTCGGCAACGGCGCCACACCGACCGTCCGGGTAGCGGAACGACCTAGGGTTACCGCCAACGCCCGCGCCGCTTTGCGGCACAGCGCCGCCGTTCCGGCTTATGCTCGGGGCATGGCGGATCTCCCTCTTCGATCCGCTCGAGCCGGTGCAGGAAAGGCCAGGCATGAAGATCAACGGAAAACGGGTGCTGGTCTGCTCGTGCGAGGCGACGATGCCGCTCGATGCCGGGGCGCTCGCCGGCGCCTGCGGCGCCGATCAGGCGCCCGTGGTCCACACGCAGCTCTGCCGCGCGCAGATCGACCGCTTCCGCAGGGCCGCGCGCGAGGGCGATCCGATGGTGGTCGCCTGCACCCAGGAAGCGCCCCTCTTCCTCGAGACGCTGGAAGCGATGGAGGAGGAGGACGGCACGCCCGTCCCCACCGTCGCCTTCGCCAATATCCGCGAGCGGGCGGGCTGGTCCGCGCAGGCATCGGACGCGACGCCCAAGCTCGCGGCCCTGCTCGCCGAGGCGGCGCTGACGCCGGCCGAGATACCCACGGTGTCGATGCGCTCGGAGGGGACCTGTCTCGTCTACGGGCACGGCGAGGCGGCGCTCGAAGCCGCCCGCCGGCTGCGCGGCCGGCTGGACGTGACCGTCCTGCTCACCGGGCGCGAGGAAACGATCCCTCCCCCGGTCGCCGACGTCCCGGTGTTCCGCGGCACGGTGGTCCAGGCGAAGGGCCATATCGGCGCGTTCGAGGTCGTGGTCGACGGCTACGCCGCGGCGATGCCGTCCTCGCGCGCCGCACTCGCCTTCGAGGCGCCGCGCGGCCGGACGTCGTCGCGATGCGACCTGATCCTCGACCTCACCGGGGACGTGCCGCTGTTCCCGGCGCCCGGCCGTCGCGACGGGTATCTGCGCCCCGACCCGCGGAACCCCGCCGCGGTGCAGGAGGCCCTGTTCGACATCGCCGACCTGGTCGGGGAGTTCGACAAGCCACGCTACGTCGACTTCACCGCCGCGCTCTGCGCGCATTCCCGCTCGCGGCTGACGGGCTGCACGCGCTGCCTGGACGTCTGCCCGACGGGCGCGATCACGAGCGCCGGCGACACCGTCGCCATCGACCCGCATGTCTGCGCCGGCTGCGGCTCCTGCTCCAGCGTCTGCCCGACCGGCGCCGCCGCTTACGCGGTGCCGCCGGCCTCGACCCTGCTGGAGCGGCTGCGCGTCCTGCTGGGGACCTACCGGCGCGCCGGCGGCTCCGGGGCCGTGCTGCTCGTCCACGACGCACGGCACGGCGACGGGCTGGTCGCGATGTCGGCGAGGTTCGGCCGCGGCCTGCCGGCGCGCGTCCTGCCCTTCGCGGTCGAGACGACGACCCAGGTCGGGATCGAGTTCCTGTCGGCGGCACTCGCGCACGGCGCGGAGCGCGTGGTCCTGCTGGTCGATCCGGCCCATCTGGACGAGACCGTGGGGCTCGAGGCGCAGGCGGCGCTCGCCGAGGCGCTGGCCGCCGGCCTGGGCTACGGGGAAGGCCGGGTCCGGGTCCTGGCCGAGGCCGATCCCGACGGCCTGGAGGCGCTGCTGCACGGCCTGCCGGCGCTCGCCCCGACCGTGCCGTCCGATTTCCTCGCGATCGGCACCCGGCGGACCAACACCAGGATGGCGCTCGGCCATCTCCACGCCCACGCGCCGGCCCCGGCCGACGTGGTGCCGCTGCCGGACGGCGCGCCCTTCGGGCGCATCCTGGTCGACGTCGAGGGCTGCACCTTGTGCCTGTCCTGCGTCGGCGCGTGTCCGACCGACGCGCTCGGCGACGATCCCGACAAGCCGAAGCTCACCTTCCGCGAGGATGCCTGCATCCAGTGCGGCCTGTGCCGCAATACCTGCCCGGAGAAGGTGATCGCACTGGAGCCGCGCCTCGCCTTCACGCCCGAGGCGCGGGGCATGGTCACGATCAAGGAGGAGGAGCCCTTCCCCTGCGTGCGCTGCGGCAAGGCCTTCGGCTCGCGCAGCTCGATCGAGCGGGTCGTGGCCAAGCTCGCGGACAAGCACTGGATGTTCCAGGGATCGGCCGCGATCGATCGCATCCGCATGTGCGAGGATTGCCGCGTCGCCTCCCAGTTCGAGGAGGGAGCCGTCCCGCTGGCCACGGCGCCCCGTCCCACGCCACGGACGACCGACGACTACCTGCGCGAGCGCGCCAAGGTCCCCGATAGCGGGTAGCGGCGGCGGGCAGCGGCGGCGAGTAGCGGCCGGCGTTCAGGCGCCGTGGATGGTCCGGTACTCCTCGAAGCTGCGGCCGAAGGCGAAGGCGATCATCCCGGCTCCCCGCGCGGCGGTGTAGAGCCGGCGCATCGCCCGCCCGGGGCGCCGGGGCGCGGAAAGCACGGCCAGCGCCGCGAGCGCCGTCCCCGCCGTCAGCCGCACCCCGCCCTGGACCAGCAGCCGCGGCCGGCCGGTGCCGCCGCGTGCCCGGACCAGGGCGTCCGTGTTGCCGGTCCGGTACCACCGCCGCAGCAGCCAGCCCACGCGCACGCGGCTCGACGGCACGGTCTCGTGGACCAGGGCGGAGCGCGCGTAGACGATGGAATGCCCGGCCGCCCGCATCTGCGCGAACAGCAGCGTGTCCTCTCCGCCCGTCAGCGCCAGGGCCTCGTCGAAGCGCAGGCCGTCCGCACCCCCGACCAGCGCGGTCCGGATCAGGGCGTTGGCGCTGCTGCACACGCGCGCGGCCTCGCCGTCCCCGGGCTCCGGGCCGTCGTTGAGCCCACTGCCCAGGCAGGCGTAGAAGCCTTCCTCGACGGCCCATTCCGGGGCCGGCGCGGCGAAGCGGGGGACTACGGGGCCGATCACCGCCCCGGCACCGGTCGCGCGCTGGACCCGCAGCAGCTCCGCGATCCAGCCCGGCGTCGGCGTCTCGTCGTCGTCGATGAAGGCGAGGAAGTCCGCGATCTCACGCGCGTGGTCGAGGGCCGCGTTGCGCGCGAAGGAGATGCCGCGCCTCGGCTCGTGGATCCAGGTGACCGGCAGCCGGCAGCGGGCACGCGCCTCGGCCACCACCCCGGGCGGCGACCCCTCGGGGTTGTTGTCGACGACGGCGACCTCGGCCGCGACCCCGGCGGGCAGCTCGAGGCCGGAAAGCCCCGCCATCAGCGCCAGCAGGCCCTGCGGCCGCCCGCGGGTCGCGATGCAGATGCAGACCCGGACCGGGCCTAGGGACGGGCCGGGGGACGGGTCGATGGATGGTTCGGCGGTCGTGTCCAAGGTTCGGAGGTCCGATGTAGCCGGCTACGGACCGGTCAACCATCGGCATCCCCGAACGTCCCGCCCGAAGCCGGTGACGAATTGCGGACCTATGGGCGTTCGCGGCCGGCGCGGGCCACGGGAAGGTTCAGCAGCAGGTTCTGGGGCTTGACCCGGAGTTTCCCGTCCGCGGCCATGCACAGCGCCAGGTAGACCGGCTTCCCGGCGACGCGCTCCAGCATGTCCTCGGGGTCGTCGAACTCCAGGCGGAACAGGCTCAGCAGCCGGCGCATACGCTCCTCCTCCGCCTCGCGACCCTCGTAGAGGTCGTTCAGCAGCGCGCTCGCCTCCACGTCGAGCCCGACATGCCACGTCCAGCGCTCGTCCCGGATGCGCTGGACCGGGTGGATCTTCACGCCCACGCCCAGGAAATGGCCGACCCACCGTTCCAGCACCCGCGCCAGCGCGTCGAGCCCGGGGCGGGTGAAGCTGATGTCCAGCACCATGTCGAAGCGGTCGCTGCGCGCCCGGTACTCTCCCGACCGCTCGCGCGTCAGCACGTCCAGCTCGACCTGGCGCAGCGGGGTCTGCGCGTCCGCGACCAGGCGGCCGAGCGCGCCGAACCCGCCGGTGGTCCGGTACCGCTCCAGCGTCTCCTCGTCGGCGACCATCACCGTGCCCTCGCCGATCGACACCCTCTGCGGCCGGAACAGCAGCTCGGCCGCGCGGAGCTGGAACGCGTCCTCGACCCCGTCCAGCAGGCCGCGCAGCACCGCATGGACCATCTGGTCGAGGAACAGCGCCGGCACGGCGACCCGTCCGCCCTCGAACAGCGCGAGATAGCAGGCCTCCAGCGTCCCATGGGCCACCAGCAGGTCGCGGAAGGCGAGCATCACCTCGTAGTTCTCCCGCGCGTCGGCGTCGGCCAGGGCCGCCAGCTCCGACGGGCCGACGGGCCGGCGCGGCGCCTGCATCAGGCTCGCGTGCAGCGTCCGCTCGGCCGCGCAGGAATCCTCGACTGGCGCCAGCTCCGGCCGGCGCAGGAACGCGCGGAGGTAGTCGTCCGTGACCTCCAGCCGCCCGCCCGGCCCGCGGCCGAGCAGGTGGAACCCCGAGCTGCGCCAGAAATCCACCGTCATGCTCCCCTCCCCGCCGCCGCCATGCCGTCGGCGAGCGGCACCCGCCTGCCGTCGGCGAGCAGCAGCGCCCCCGTCCCGTCGAGGCCGGACGCGCCGCATGCTGCGGCGTCCCAGCGCGCGGTCCAATGGGCGCGCACGGCCTCGAAGCCGCCCTCCTGCCAGCGGTCGATCCAGTTCAGCAGGTAGCGTGCATAGGCTTCGAGCAGCTCGCCCGCCCCGACCGCGCCGAAGCCTTCCTCGCGCAGCGACGTGCGGCCGGGATCGCGGCCCGGCGCGTCGTCCGGGCCGTCTTCCGGTCCCAGCTCGACCGTCGCCCCGAGCACGAGCCAGGACGGCACGCCCCCCTCCTCCGGCCCGATGCCGACCTCGAACTCCGCCGCGACGCCGCCGTTCAGCTCGATCCGGTTCGGCCAGCCGAACAGCAGCGGAACGGCCGGCGGTCCGAGCGTGCCGAGCGCCTCGCCGAGCGCCAGCATCGCCGCGAACAGGACCGTCCGGGCGGTCCGCGTCGGCTCGTCCGGCTCCAGGACCACGGCGCAGCCGAACCGGCCACCGTGCACTCCCCAGGCGAGGGTCGCCGCCCCCTCCTCCCGCGCATGGGCGAGCGCCCAGGCGAAGGCGTCGCCGCCCCCGAGCGGCACGGCCCGGAAGATCGGAGGAAGGTGCGGTCCGTTCATGGCGATCCCCTCTCCAGCGCGGCTGTTGCCCGCGTCACTTGCATGTGGACCGCGCGGGGCCACATTGACGGGCATGAGCCCGATCAACCTGCTCCTCAACGCCCTGTGGCTGCTCTTCGGCGGCATCCTGGCGGCCCTCGGCTGGCTGCTGGCCGCCGTATTGATGGCGATCACCATAATCGGGCTGCCCTGGGCGCGCGCGGCGGTCAACATCGCCGCCTACAGCTTCCTGCCCTTCGGCCGGCTCGCCGTGCCGCGCGACGAGCTTCAGGGCCGCGAGGATTTCGGGACCGGGCCGCTCGGCTTCCTCGGCAACCTCGTCTGGCTGGTGCTGGCGGGCTGGTGGCTGGCGCTCGGCCATCTCGGCTTGGCGGTGTCGCTGGCCCTGACCATCATCGGCATTCCCTTCGCCTGGGCGCATCTGAAGCTCGCTCTGCTGTCGCTGTGGCCGATCGGCAGGACGATCGTCACGCAGGAAGAATACGAGGCCGGCAGGGCCCGGCTGCGCTGACCGGTTGCGCCGGGCGGGGCCGCGCCGGCGTCAATCCTGGTCCAGGGGCATCCCGACCGTCACCGTCGTTCCGTTGCCGCCGTCGATCTTCAGCTCGCCCTCGACGCGCGCCGCCAGCGCCCGGATCAGGTTCATGCCGAGGCTGTCGCTCCCGCCGGGATGCTTGGCCGCCGGGATGCCGACGCCGTTGTCGCTGACCCGGAGCACGAGGCGGCGGGCTTCCTCGTCGACCTCCAGCGCGACCTTGATGGTCCCGCTGCCGCCTTGCGGGAAGGCATGCTTGAAGGCGTTCGTCACGATCTCGTTCACCAGCAGTCCGAGCTGGATCGCGAGGTCGAGCGACAGCGAGACCGGGTCGGCCTCGACCGTCAGCTCCAGTCCCTCGCCCTTGCCCAGGAACGACTGGCGCAGATGGCTGCACAGGTCGCGGACATAGCCCGCGAGATCGACGCGCGAGAGGTCGTCGGACTGGTAGAGCTTCTCGTGCAGGATGCTGAGCGAGTGGATGCGCGAACGGACGTCCTCCAGCTCCTGGCGCACCGCGCCGTCGCGCGCCTTGCGCGCCTTCAGGCTGACCAGGCTCGATATGATCTGCAGGTTGTTCTTGACCCTGTGGTAGACCTCCTTGAGCAGGACCTCCTTCTCCGCGATCGCCGCCAGCAGTTCCTCCTCCCGCTGGCGCAGGTCGTACAGGCTCCGGAGCAGTTCCTGGTTCTGCCGCTGCACCTCCTCGACCGGGTCGAGCGGCTGCTGGCGCATCAGCGCGTCGGCCAGATGCGCCAGGGTCTCGCCCAGCGGCCGCGCCAGGCCGCGGGGCAGGTTCCGGTACAGCCGCACCGCCGTCCCCGCCTTGGACGTGGCCACCTCCAGCCGGTCGACCAGCCGCTTGGCGCCCGCGAGCCCGACGCCCAGGCCCGTCGGCGAGCGGTAGCCCCCCGCGAGGATGGTCTGCACGTTGGCGATCCCCGGCCCCTGGTCGGAGACCTCGATCGCGAGGACCGGCCGCCCGGCCTGCTCCTCCAGCCGGAACTCGACCTTGCCGCCGCCGGCATAGGCGTAGGCGTTCCTGGCGACCTCGGACACGGCCGTCGCGATGCGCGTCTGGGCCTGGACGTCGAAGCCGAGCCGCTCGGCGACGAAGCGGGCGCGCTGACGGGCGTAGACGATGTCCCTGTCCTGCCTGACATGAACCGAGAACAGGGAGCCGGTCACGGGTCTTCCGTCTTCATCACGACGACCAGGTTGTCGTCCCGCTCGCGCTTGAAATCGCGGTACAGCACGGCGGCGATCATCATCGGCTGGCGCGTCGCCAGCCCTTGATACATCTCCAGGTCCCATTTCGCACTCAGGCCATCGGAATGGAAGACCGCGAGCAGCGGGCCCTCCCATGCATACTCCAGCTCCTTGATCCGGACCGCATTGTGCCCGACGACCCCGTTCTGGGACAGCGTGCGCATCTGCGATGCGCCGCCGCGAACGAGGCCGGAGATGTTGCCGACCCCGGCGACCGTCATCCGGCGGTCCAGGGGATCGACCCGCACCACCGCGACGGCGGCTCCGCGCGTGCGCCGCAGCCGTTCGTGCAGGTCCGCGATCACCTCCCCCGGCGCCGCCTCCCCCATCGCCTGGAAGCCCGCCTTGGCCGCGACCGTCGCCGTGTTGGCGCCGACCCCGTGGCCGAGCCCGTCGCACAGCAGCACGACGGTGCCGTTGCCGGCCTTGCGCACCGCCCACCCGTCCCCGCCGAGCGTCTCGCCGGCGCGCGGCAGGCACACTCCCGCGATGCGCAGCGGCCCGGGGCCGCCGGGCGGGCGGGCGGAGGCGGCGACGCCGCACACGATCGCAGTGCCCTGGCCGGGCCGGGAATAGACGTCGCAGTGATCGGACTGCCGCCGGATCGCCCCCAGCCCGGTGCCGGGCCCTTCGGCGGTCGAGACCCCGTCCCGCATCGATTCCTGGACGTTGGCCATGCCCGGCCCCTTGTCGAGGGCGATCACGTCGACGCGCCCGCCCTCGGGCTCCATATCGGCCGAAAGCAGGATCTCGCCGCCGCCGCCGTGGCGCAGGATGTTGGTCGCGGCCTCGGTCACGACGATCGCCAGCCTGCCGCAGCGCTGCTCGCCGAAGCCGACGTTCTCGGCCAGCGAGAGCGCGCGCCGCCGGGCCTCGGCCACCTGGCTCTGCTCCCGCACCTCGACCGTGATCATCTGCGCTCCATCCAAGACGCCACCCTGACCGTCGTTCCCCTGCCCGGCTCCGAGCGGATGTGGAACTCCTTGCACAGGCGCTTGGCGCCGCTGAGCCCGAGGCCCAGCCCGCCGCCCGTGCTGTAGCCGTCGGTCATCGCGAGCGCCACGTCCGCAATGCCCGGCCCCTGGTCCACGAAGGTGACCTCCACCTTCCGCCGGTTCCCCGGCCCGACGACCGCGACGCGCACCTCGCCGCCGCCGCCATGGGTCAGCGTGTTCCGGGCAAGCTCGCTGGCGGCCGTGACCATCCTCGTCATCTCGATCTTGGACGCGCCGATCTCCGCCATCGCCGCCGCCACCACCCGCCGGACCCGGCCGACGGCGGAAGCTTCGTGGATCGGGATCAGCGCTTCCCGGGGCGGACCGCCCTCACCCGACACCGGCCTGCTCTGCGCGGCGCCGGATCAGTTCCATGCCGCGGTCGACGTTCAGGGCCGTGCGAACCCCGGGCAGCGCCATTCCCAACTCGACGAGCGTGATCGCGACCGCGGGCCGCATGCCGACGATGACCGTCTCGGCGTCGAGCACGCGGGCCATCGCGGATATGTTCGCGAGCATCCGCCCGATGAAGCTGTCGACGACGTCCAGCGCCGAGATGTCGATCAGCACGCCGCGCACGCCCTTGCCGGCGATGCGCTCGGCCAGGTCGTCCTTCAGCGTCATGATCGTCCTGTCCTCCAGGTCGATCTGGATCGTCAGCAGCAGGCAGTCGCCGATCTGGAAGATCGGGATGCGGTTCTCGTCGAGGTACTGGCTCATGCCGGCCGCCTAGCCCTTGGTGAAGGCGACGCCCGTGCGCCGCAAGGCGTGGGCGAAGGCGCTCTGGAGGTCGGCCTTGGTGACGACCTCCGGCAGCTCGACCCCGAGATGGACGATCGTCTGGGCGATCTGCGGCCGGATGCCGCTGATCACGACCTGGGCGCCCATCAGCTTGGCGGCCGCGGCCGTCTTCAGGAGGTGCTGCGCCACCAGCGTGTCCACCGTCGGCACGCCGGTGATGTCGATGATGACGATCTCGGCGCCGGTCTCGACGACCGCCTCGAGAAGGTTCTCCATGACGATCTGGGCCCGGCTGCTGTCCAGCGTGCCGATCAGCGGCAGGGCCACGATCCGGTCCCACAGCTTCACGACCGGCGTCGACAGCTCCAGCATTTCCTGCTGCTGGCGCTGGATGATGTCCTCGCGGCCCCTGATGTAGACCTCGTTCGTGTAGAGGCCGAGCTTGTCGAGCAGGATCGACGCCGACCAGGCCTCCTCGACGAGCGTGTGCGGGTCGTCGCGGAACTGGTCGCGCAGGCATTCGAAGATCGGCGCCTTCAGCGTCATGATGAAGGTCGCGGTCTCGGACGGGGTGAAGCCGTGGTCCACCCGGTAGGCGGTGACCTCGGTCAGCAGGTCGCGGACGTCCTGCCACAGCGGCGATTCGATGTCGAAGTCGACCCCGTTGCGCGTGGCGCCCATCAGCACCGTCAGGAGATTGCGGCTCTGCCGGCGCAGGTCCGCCTCGCGCATCAGGTCGGCACGCAGGACGCCCGCCTCGGACTGCGCGGAGATCCAGGACTGGAGTATCCTGTCCTGGTACCGCTGCAGGATTTCGGGCAGCTTGCTGCCATTGGTTTCTTGCATCCCGGTCGTCTTCATTTTCTTCTTTCGGCCGCGCTTCGGCAGCGGTTCTTGCGGATCAATTCATCTGGCGGGGCGGATGGACCGACAGGGCCTGCCCGATGGCGGTCTTGAGAACTTCCGGCTCGAAGGGCTTCGAGATCAGGAAGACGGGTTCGAGCTGCTCGCCGGTGAGCAGGCGCTCCGGAAAGCCCGTGATGAAGATGACGGGAACCGAGCTCGAGCGCAATATGTTCTGGACCGCGCGGATGCCGTTGTCGCCGCCTTTGAGCTGAATGTCCGCCAGGATCAGCTCCGGCCGCTGGGCTCGGGCGAGGTTCAGCGCCTCGCTCTCGCGGGCTGCGGACCCGATGACGTCGTGGCCCATGCGGCGCACGAGGTCGGCGATGTCTTCGGCAATCAGCGGTTCATCTTCGATGATCAGCACGCGAACGCCCGAGAGCCCGGCCAGTTCGGTCCGCGCGGCGTCGAGTTCTTTGCGGATAGTGCCCTGGTCGATCTTCAGGATATGGCCGACGTCCTCGAACGAGAAGCCCTCGAGCGAGACGAGCAGCAGCACCTGCCGGCGCACCGGCGAAAGCTGCGGCAGCCCGCGCAGTTCCCCGCCCGGCTCGGCCGCCTCCGGCTCGTCCGCCGATTCCGGGTCTATCACCGTCCAGACGTCGTGGAACAACGCGAAGAGCTGGAGGCGCAGATCCGCTTCGGGAACGATGCGCCCGGGCTCGGCCAGGTAGGTTTCCAGCGCCACCCGGACGTATTCGTCCCCGCGATCCTGGGATCCCAGCAGGGCCCTGGCATAGCGCCGCATGTAGGGAAGGCACTTCACGATCTCGGCGGAAGCATCGGCCATTGGTCTCTCGAAGCTCTCGGGGATGGAACTGGACGCGGATCGCCCCGCGCCCAAACGCAAGGCGACAGGCAAGGGTTTCATAGCACGACCTGTTTTCCTGCCGCCGCGACCCACCGGTGGTACTCCAGCCCCCGATTCTGCGCATCCGGATGGTGGCGCGGGCTTGCCCGCGGACGGGTAAATGGTTGAAATGGATCCGCCGATATCCCGGCGACAGGCTGGATGCATGATGAAGTCGAACCGCAGCCGCACCCACGGGCCCTCGGGGCCGCTCGCCGCCGTCCTGCTCCTGCTCGCGGCGCTGCTGGTCGCGCCGGGGGCCGCCGCGGAAACCAGGGTCCTGCGCGTCGGCACGGGCGGGGTGGGAGGCGCCTACTATCCCATCGGCACGCTGATCGCCGCCGGCCTGTCCGACGAGGCCGCCCCCGACCTGCTCGCGGTGGCGCAGACGTCGAACGGGTCGGTCGCCAACGTCGAGGCGCTGAACGGCGGCTTCATAGAGCTGGCCCTCGCCCAAGCCAACATCGTCGACCTGGCCCATCGCGGCATGCTCCCCGACCGTCCGGCGATGACCGGCTTGCGCACGATCGCCAATGTCTACGTCGAGGAGATGCATCTCGTCGCGGCGCGCGACGCCCCGATCCGCTCGCCCGCCGACCTCCGGGGCCAGCGGGTGTCCCTGGACGAGCCGGGGTCCGGGTCGCTCGGCGACGCGCGGGCGGTGCTGTGGGCCTACGGCCTCGACGAGGCCTCGATCAGGCCGGAATACGTCAAGCCCGACCTCGCCGTCCTCCGGCTGCTCGAGGGGCGGCTGGACGCCTTCTTCGTGATGGTCGGCACGCCGGCGCCCGCCGTCGCCCAGGCCGGGCCCGCGGTCCGGCTCATCCCGATCGACGGTCCGCCCGTCCAACGGCTGCTGGAACGCTATCCGACCTACCAGCGCACGGTGATCGGCGCGGAGACCTATCCGGGCCAGCCCATGATCCCGACGATCGGCGTCGGCGCCCAGCTCGTGACGCGGGCCGATCTCGACGAGGAGACCGTCTACGAGGTGACGCGCATTTTCTGGTCGGACCGGACCCGGCGCCTGCTGGACGCCGGGCACCCGAAAGGCCGGGAGATCCGCCTCGACCGCGCCCTGGTCGGCCTCACGATCCCCCTGCATCCCGGAGCCGAGCGGTTCTACCGGGAAGCCGGCATGCTGAACTGAGATGCACGTCCTCGCCCGTCGCCTGCGCGCGACCCTCGCCTGGCTCGCGGCCCGGGCCGCCTGGCTGCGCACGGCGGCGGCGGCGGCGCTGATCGTCATGCTGGCCGGCGCCGCGCTCTGGTACGTCCAGGGCACGCTGGAACGCGTCGAGACGGGGCTGCCCCGCGACATCCTCGCCCAGGAACGCGAGATCGTCGCGGTCGCGAACAGGCTGGACGACCTGCTTCTCGGCCTGCGCACGGCACGGCTCACGGACGCCGACGAGCAGGTCTCCCCGGCTCCCGAAGGTCCCCCGCTGATGGACCTGCTGGTGCGGGCCGAGCAGGCGCTCCTGCGCATGCGGAGCACCTACAACTTCGACAACCTCGTCGGCGCTTCGGCGGTCCACGCCATCGCCAATCCGGCGGTCACCGACGTCCGGACCTGGTTCGAATACGGCATCGGGCCCCATGCCCCGGGCTCCCGCCTCGTGCTGGGGCTGTCCGACCGGCGCATCGCCGAGGCGGTCGTCCAGGTGCGCCAGCGCCTGTCCCATGCCCAGTTCTCCGCGCTGCGCCGCCTGGCCGAACAGTCGACCGTCCTCGAACGCTTCCGCCAGGGGTTGGCCGCGACCATTCTCCTCGTGGCCGGCCTGGCCCTGCTGTCGGTGGCCCTGGTCGTCCATCAGTTCGCCGAGCGCAAGCAGGCCTCGGCCCGCCTCGCCGCGGCCAAGGAGGTGGCCGAGCAGGCCAGCCTGGCGAAGAGCCGCTTCCTCGCGACCATGAGCCACGAGTTGCGCACGCCGCTGAACGCGATCATCGGCTTCTCCGAGATCATCCGCGACAAGGTGCTGGGCGAAGACGACATGGACCGCTACGCCGACTATGCCGGCGACATCCACAGCAGCGGCAAGCACCTGCTGGCGCTCATCAACGACATCCTGGACCTCGCCAAGGTCGAGGCGGGCCGGTACGAGATCACCCTCACGCCCGTCCGCCTCGAAGAGACCATCGCGTCGAGCCTGCGCTTCTTCGAGCCGCGGGCACGGCTGGGCGAGCTGCGCCTCGTCGCCGACCTCGCGCCGGACCTGCCCATGCTGCTCGCCGACGAGCGCGCGCTGCGCCAGGTGCTGCTGAACCTGGTCTCCAACGCCGTCAAATTCACCCCGCCGGGCGGCACGATCCGCATCTCGGCGCGCCCGGCGGCCGGACGGGTGACGATCGAGATCGCGGACACCGGGATCGGCATACCGGAAGACAAGCTGGCGGCGGCCCTCACGCCGTTCGAGCAGGTCGACAACAGCCTCCAGCGCCGGTACGAGGGTACCGGGCTCGGCCTGCCGCTCGCCAAGTCCCTGGTGGAGCTGCACGGCGGGCAGCTCGCGATCTCCAGCCATGTCGGGGCGGGCACCGTCGTCACCTTCGACCTGCCGAGCGACCGCGCCCGCGCGGCCGACCGCTTCCCGCTCCCCCGCTCCACTCGTTCCGGCGATCCCGCATCCCTGCTGCCCTGAAGGCCGCCGCGACGCCGATCCGGCGCAATAGGCGAGAATGTTTGGCTTTCGCCGACGGTCGTGTAATCCTTACGCGCTCGTTCGAGGTTCCCACGGCAACACGGACTCGTGGTTTCGAGAGGACGAATGCCGGATCTCCTGCGCAACGGAGGGATACTCCCCGCCCTGACCGACGCCGCGGCGCATTCGGCGCGCCGGGCGGCGCGTCTGGTCGAAGGCCTGCCAGTCGCGGCGGCGATCGTCGGAGCGGCCCGCTGGAAACTGCTCGCCGCCAACCGCTCCTTCGCCTCCCTGATGGGCTTCGGCGCCGGGCGCGAGTTCCTCGATCTCGTGGATGCCGACGGCGCCGAGGCGCTGGCCGGCCTGTTCGCCGGCGTGATGGACACCGGCGCCGAAGGGCGGCTGGACGGCACCTTGCGGGCGCGGACCTCCGGACCGGGCCGGCCCTGGCTCGATATCCGCGCCTCGCGCATCGCGCTTGGGCGCAGGCGCGACGAGGCGGCCCTGCTCGTCGTCGTCCTGGATGCGACCGAGCGCGTCGAGGCGCTGCGGGCGGCCGAGGAGGCGCGGTGCGCTCTGCGCGACGGCGAGGCGCGCCTGCACGCCACGCTCGATGCCGCGCGCGCGGTCACCTGGATCTGGGACAGCTCGACCCACGGCGTCCATCGCTCGCCCAACGCCGCGGCGATCCTGGGCGTGCCGCCGGAATCGCTGCTGGACGGACGGCTGCTGTCGGCCTCCTGCGCCCTGCCGGAGGACGCGCCCACGATCGACCGGGCGATGCGCGGCGCGATCGAGCAGGGCCGCAACTTCGACGTCGAGTTCCGCCTGCGCCGGCCGGACGGCACCATCGCGTGGTTCTCCGACCGTGGCCATGCCACGGTCTCGGCGACCGGGGCGATGTGCGTCGGCGGCATCATGGTCGACATCACGGACAGGAAGCGGATCGAGGCGGCGCTCCGGCGCAGCGAGGAACGGCTGCGCCTGGCCCTCGACGCGACCGGCTTCGGCATCTGGGACTGGGACCTCCAGTCCGGCTCCCTGACCTGGTCGGAACAGACCTGCGCCATCCTGGGCCTGCCGCCGCCCTCCGGGATCGTGCCCTCGATGGACATCCTGCGCAGCCTGGTGCATCCGGTCGACCTCGACCGCTTCGATGCCGCGATGACCGCGGTGCTCGAGCCCGCGGCCGGGCCGCTGGAGATCGAGCACCGGGTGATGCGCCCGGACGGCCGCACCGTCTGGGTCGCCGTGCGCGGCCGTGCCGTCCATTCCGACGACCGGAGCCGGGCGGTCCGGCTCGTCGGGACGATACGGGACGTCTCGCTGGACAGGACGATCGGTGCTGCGCTGCGCGAAAGCGAGGCGAGGCTGCGCCAGCTTGCCGACGCGATGCCGCAGATCGTCTGGTCGGCCGACGCGGACTGCGTGATGGACTACTGCAACCGCAAATGGTTCGACTTCGTCGGCGACGAGGCGCCGGAGGAAGGCGAGGAGATCGAGTGGCTGGCGCACGTCCATCCCGACGACATCGGCCGCGTCAGGCTTGCATGGCGGCAGTCCGCCCTGACCGGCACCGGATGCGACATCGAGTTCCGGCTGCGGTCCTCGGCCGGCGTCTGGCGCTGGCATCTCGGTCGCGGCCTGCCCGTGCTCGAGCGCGACGGAACGGTTGCGCGCTGGTACGGCACCTTCACCGACATCCACGAGCAGAAGAACATCGAGGGAGCGCTGAGCGCCCTGCTGGCGGAGAAGGACAACCTCCTCGGCCGGGCGCGCATGCTGATGCGCGAGGTCGACCACCGCGTAAAGAACAGCCTCGGGCTGATCTCCAGCCTGCTGCTGATGCAGGCGTCGGAAGCGACGGACCCGGCCGTCCGCGCGCAGCTGGTCGAAGCGAACAACCGGGTGCTGACGGTGGCCCAGGTTCACCAGCGCCTCTACCAGACCGACCGGCTCGACCGGATCGACTTCGCGCCCTACCTGGACGGCTTGTGCGAGGACCTCGACCGGTCGCTGGGATGCACCCAGAAGGGCCTGTCGCTCGTGGTCGACGCCGAGCCGGCGGAGCTGCCGACCGACCGCATCGTCCAGCTCGCGCTCGTCGTCAACGAGCTGGTCACGAACGCCGCCAAATACTCCCATCCCGAAGGCGGGCCGGGGACCATCCGCATCCGCTTCCGCATCGACGAGGCCGGGAACCAGGTCCTCACCGTCGCCGACGACGGCATCGGCTTCCCGCCGGAGTTCGCACCCAGCCGGTCGGGTACGCTGGGCATGAAGCTGCTGGTGGCGCTCGCGGACGGGCTCGACGGCCGGATCGAGCTCGGGAACGGCCGGCCCGGGGCCCGGATCACCATGGTCCTGCCCGATCTCGACCGCCAGCCGCTCGGCGCGCCGTCCTCCTGACGGGGGCGGAGCCATGACCCGGCCAGGAGGAGATCGGATGACCGCACGGCGTCTCGTAGCGGCGCTGCTCGTTCTCGCGGGATCGGCGCAGGCCGCACGATCGGCGGAGATATGGGAGGGCTTCGAAGGGGGCGACCTCATCTTCCAGGAGACGACGGGCCCGGAGGCGGATGCGCTCGGGCGGGCGACGGGCAGCCGCTTCACCCATGTGGGCATCGTCCGGGGCACGGGCGGCGGCCCGCATGTCGTGCAGGCGGCTCCGCATGGCGTCGAGGAAATCCCCGTCGACGACTTCGTCGCACGCGGCGTTGGCGGGCGCTACGCCGTCTACCGCTACGAGGGGCTAGAGGAGGGAGACTGGTACCATCCCGCCGTGCTCGGCGCCTACGAGTACCTGGCCTACCCCTTCGACCCTTTCCATCGCCTCGATCCGTCCGCGCTCTACGGCGCCGAACTCGTGTATCTCGGCTTCAAGGCGGCCGGCGTCGAGCTTGGCGGGCTGCGCCGCATCGGCGACCTCGACTTCGATACGCCGGAGGGCCGGGCACTCCTCCTGTCCAATTGGAGCGAGCATCCCGACTGCAAGGCCCGCCGGCTCGACCGGGACGCCTGCTGGTCGCTCATCCGCGATCAGCGGATCGTGACTCCGGCCGGCCTCGCCGAGGACCCCCGACTGGAGCTCGTCTACTCCAACTTCGGGTCCGATGCCCCCGGCCGCGAACGGCTGGACTAGGGGGATCGGGCGGAGCCTGCCGGTCGCGGCATGCCCCCGCCCCGGCTCATGCCGTGACCGGAAGCACCACCGATACCCGGGTGCCGGACCCGGGTTCGCTCTCGATGGCGAGCGTGCCGCCGTGCATCTCCACCAGCGAGCGCGTCAGGGCGAGGCCGAGTCCCGTCCCGGCGTGCGCGCGCGTGTATTCGTTGTCGACCTGCTCGAAGGGCCGGCCGATCCGGGCCAGGCTGTCGGCGGGGATCCCGATGCCGGTATCCTCGACCCGGATTTCCAGCCGCCCCGCGGCGGCGGTTGCCGCGACCGTCACCGATCCGCCCCGCCGCGTGAACTTGATCGCGTTGGACAGGAGGTTCAGCAGGATCTGCTTCAGGGCCCGGGGGTCGGCCTCGATCGCCGGCAGGTTCTCGTCGACGATCTTCGTGAACTGGATCTCGGCCTCCTCGGCGCGCAGGCGGACCATGCGCGTGCAATGGCGGATGATCTCGCGCGGGTCGACCCGCTCGCAGTGCAGCTCGTACTTGCCCGCTTCGATCTTCGACATGTCGAGGATGTCGTTGATCAGGTCCAGCAGATGGCGCCCGCTGTTGCGCATGTCGCGCGCGTATTCCACGTAGCGGGGAACGCCGACCGGGCCGAGCGCCTGCCGCTCGATCACCTCGGAGAACCCGATCACGGCGTTGAGCGGCGTTCGCAGCTCGTGGCTCATCATGGCGAGGAAGCGCGACTTGCTGCGGCTCGCCTCCTCGGCGGAGTCGCGGGCCGCCATGAACCGCGCGGCCAGCTCCGACAGCGCCGTGGTCTTCGCCTCCAGCAGGCGGCGGACGGCCTCCAGCTCGCCGACATAGGCCCGCAGCTTCTCCTCGCTGCGGCGCAGCGCGATCTCCTGCTGCTTGATCAGCGTCACGTCGGTCTGCACGCCGACCGTCCCGCCCTCGGCGGTCCGCCGGAAGCTCCCGAGCAGCCAGCGGCCGTCCGCCGTCTCCTGCTCGTAGCTGCCGCCCTCCCGGAACAGCCGGAGCCGCTCCGCGTCCCAGGCCTCCTGCGGCGCCCCCGCGGGCTGGGCCACGTGGCCGGCGCATGACGGCAGCAGTTCGAGGAAGGTGACGCCGGGGACGATGCGGTCGCCCTGGACGCCGTTGAGTTCGGGGTAGCGTTCGTTGCACAGGACGAGGCGCTCGTCGGCGTCGAACAGGATGAACCCCTCGCTGACGCTGTCGATCGCATCGCGGAGCCGCTGCTCCGCCTTCTTCAGCGCCGTGATGTCGACCCAGATGGTCACGGTCGACCCGTTCGGGGTCTTGCGTTCGGTCACGCGGTAGCGCCGGCCGTCGTGCAGCGCGATCTCCTGGATCGTCGTCTGCCGGGTCCGCCTGGCGAGCCGCGCCGCGAGCCATGCCTCCGGATCGCCGGGGATGTCGTAGCACCCCTGCCCCATATTGGCGCGCAGCACCTGCTCGAAGGCGACGCCCGGCCGGATCAGGTCCGCCGTGGCGGGAAAGAGCTGGCGGAACGGCTCGTTCGCGAGCACGAGGCGGTCCTCCGGGTCCCAGAGGCCGAACCCCTCCTCGATGCTCCCCACGACCTCGTCCAGCCGCTCGTACGCGGCGCTCAGGCGCGCGGCTTCCGCCGCCCGGCGGCTGCCGACGTCGCGCAGCTCGACGAGGAGGCGCATCGGCTGCAGCGGGCGCACCGACACCTCGGCCCACAGGTCGCCGCCGTCGCGCCGCCGCAGGCACAGCTCCTCGCGCGCCGCCCGCCCGGCCCCGATCCCCGAGGCCATCATGGACGCGACGCGGTCCCGCGCGCCCCGCTGCTCCCGCCCGTCGGCGAGCGGCAGCTCCCGGGCGGGAATCGGCGCGTGCGGCTCGCCGACCATGTCGGCCCGGGTCGGCTCGCCGACCATCTCGGCCCAAGCCTGGTTGGCGTAGACGATCTGCCAGGCTCCGTCCGCCTCGATCAGGTCGACGACCAGGACGCCATCCACCGCAAGCCCGAAGACCCCGTCGAACGAGGTGGGCGTGAGATCGCTGCCCGCAACCGGGAGAGGCCTCCCCGCCGAGCCGTCGTCCGGAGCTTTGACGAGCATGATCCCACGCTAGCGCGACGCTGGTGAAGGAACGGTAAACACGGCGGCCGTTGCAACCAGGAAGGGAAAGCCCGGCCGGCCGGCATGCCGATGGTCGGGAGCGCCGCAACCTTTCCCTCGCCGCCCCTGTTTTCCAATGCCTCGCAGCCCCATCGGGAGGGAACATGGTTCGGCCGGTCCGTGATCGGGTCGCGGTCGTGACGGGAGCGTCCAGCGGCGTCGGGCGTGCGGTCGCCCGCGCGTTCGCGGATCGGGGAACGCGGCTCGTCCTGGCGGCGCGGCGCGCCGCCCCTCTCGACCGGGCCGTGCGGGAATGCATCACCGCCGGCGCCCCGGCGATCGCGGTACCGACCGACGTCACCGTGGAGGAGGAGGTCGAGCACCTCGCCCATGCGGCGATGGAGACCTACGGCCGCCTCGACCTGTGGGTCCACGCGGCCGGCGTCGGCGCTTTCGGCCGGCTGGAGGACCTGCCGGCCGAGGTCTGGTACCAGGTCGTCGAGACCAACCTGCTGGGCGCGGCCTTCGGCGCGCGCACCGCGATACGCCGCTTCCGGCGCCAGGGTTCCGGCACCCTGGTAACGCTGGCTTCCGTCGCCGGGCGCGTCGGGGAGCGGGAGGCGGCCGCCTACGTGGCGAGCCAGGCGGGAGTGCTCGGCCTCGCCGCCGCCCTGCGGGAGGAACTGCGCGACCAGCCCGGCATCCGCGTCTGCACCGTCGTTACCGGCGCGGTCGACACGCCCTTCTACCAGCACGCGGCGAACTTCTCCGGGCGCCGGGTCCGGCCGGGGGAGCCGGTCACCTCGCCCGAGGCGGTTGCCGCGGCCGTGGTCGGACTGGCGGTCCACCCCCGGGACGAGGTGGCGGTCGGCCGGGCCGCGAGGCTCGCGGCACTCGGCGGGGCGATCGGCCCGCGCCTCGCCTTCCCTCTGGCCGCCGCGCGCCTCGGCAGGCCCCGCTCGCCCGAGAGGGAGGCGCCGCATTCCGGGGCCCTGTTCGAGCCGATGCGCGAGGGGACCGGCGCCCATGGAGGCTGGCATACCGGCCATGCGAAGCCCTCGCGCGGCCTCCTGCTGCTCGCCGCCGCGGCGTTCGCGGTACTGCCGTTCGGCGCCCTCGCCTTGAGCCGCCGCGGCCGAACCTGAGATCCGAGGTCCGTCATGCCCCTGTTCAGACGCACCACCACCGCCGGGCCGCTGCACCACCTGCGCCGCGACGCCTGCACGCCCAACGGCACGATCTGGACCTGCTTCGCCGACCTCGCGGACATGAGCGAGGTCGCCGACGGCGTCATCGCGGACGCCGAGCACCGGCTGTCGGTCGGCGACATCATCAACATGCGCCCGAACGACGGCAGCGAACGGCCGGCACTCCGCCTGCGCGTCACGGCGCGCGCCGACGGCGAGGTCCGTGTGAGGAAACTTCACGGCTGAGCAGTTCGTTTCGGCTCGTTAACGATTCGGTTACCGGAAGGCGATAGCGTCGCGGGGTGAGTCCAACCCGCACGACGGATCCTACCCGATGGTGCAAGAAGACGACGTCATCGAGCGCACGTCCATCCTCGCCTACACCGTGCTCCAGGAACTGCACGCCGTCCTCGCCGATCCCGCGAAGCCGGACGAAGTCAGCCTCGGCATCGTGATGGGCCTGGCGATGTTCCTGGACGACAAGGTGGGGCCGATGCGGGCCGACCGCCTGATGGCCCAGGCGCCGGAGATCATCCTCAAGACCGACGCGCATGTCACGCCGGCGCTGGTCCGCCAGTTCGACACGGTGATCCGCGCCTTCGGCGACCACCTCCGCGACTTCCGGGTCACGGTCTCCCCGCCGCCGGTAAACGGCGTGGTCTGACCGGCGGCTCGCCCCGAGGCCTGACTGTCCGGGACTCGGGCGCGCGGCACTGCTATCCTCCCCCCGTTCCGGATGGATCGGCGGGGCGGGTATGGTCATGGACTGGCTTTCGACATTCGCGGTCGTGGCGCTCGTCGCCGGGACCGTCTGCGTCGCGGTGATGACCGTCGTCGCCTACGACCTGCGCCGGCACCTCCACCGGCGGCTGGACGAGATCGCCGACCGCCAGGCACAGCATGCCCGCCGCATCGCGGACGGCATCGAAGCGCTCCGCCGCGACCAAGCCGAGGCCGAAGGGCGTCTCGGCGCGCTGACGCGTTCACAGCGCCAGCTCTCCGTCGAACTGGCGGAAATCCGGGAACGACTCGGCGACGGGACGGGAACGGGCGGGGCTTCCGGCGACCGGATCCTGCATTGATCCTCCTGCGCCCCTCTGGGATGCGCGACCCTTCCGCCACATCCTCGCGATCATAAGTTCCAAAATTTAGGCATAATCCGATACGCAATTGCGTACCGGACCGCATACGCCTGCCCTGTGCGCCGCGTCACAGCGCCCCAATTCGGTCTGGCCTTTCATTCGAAACTCGCTATATATCGGCCCGATATATATCGGACCGAGATATTTTTGGCCGCCACGGCGGCCGGAGCGCACCCCATGGACGTGAAGACCCTCTGCCTCGGCGTGTTGAGCTGCGGCAGCGCCACCGGCTACGAGATCCGCAAGCAGTTCGACGAAGGGCCGTTCGCCCATTTCTACGACGCGGGCTACGGGTCGATCTATCCGGCGCTGCGCCGCCTCAGCGAGGACGGCCTGATCGAGGCCGTGGACGCACCGGGCGACCAGCAGCGGCCGGACCGCAAGGTCTACGCGATCACGGTCAAGGGCCGGGCGACGCTGCTGGCGGAGCTGATGCGCGATCCGGCGCCCGACAAGGTGCGCTCGGACTTCACCTTCATCGCGTTCTTCGGCCACCGGCTGCCCCCGGCGCATCTCGACCGGCTGATCGACACGCGGCTCGCCCTGTACCGGCGCATGCTGGACCAGATGAAGGGCTGCGACACGCCCGACATGCCGCCGGGCGAGCGGTTCGTCCTCGGCCTCGGCACGGCCGTGTACCGCGCTGCCGCCGACTACCTCGAAACCCACCGGCACGAGCTGATCGGCGCGGCGCTGCCGGACGACGAAGCCGCCGACTGACGCGCCTGGAACCGAGACCATGAAGATCTCCTACGTCATCGCCCTCGTGATCGCCGCCGCCACGGCGCTGTGGGTCCTGTCCGGCCAGGTCGAGCTGACCGCCGCGACCGCCCCCGAAGCGCCGGCCGGGCAGACCGAAGCCGAGGCTCCCGGGGAGGCGGCCGTCCCGACCGTGCGCGTCGCGCGGCTGCAGGCGGAGCCGATGGTCAACGACGTCGTGCTCAGCGGCCATACCAGTGCCGCCCGGCGGGTCGAGCTCCGCGCCGAGACCAGCGGCCGCGTCGCCGAGGTGGCGGTCGCGCGCGGGCAGCCGGTCGAGGCCGGGACCGTGGTCGTCCGGCTCGCCACCGAGAGCCGCGAAACGGACCTCGAACGCGCCCGTGCCCTGCTGGCGCAGCGGCGGCTCGAATACGACGCCGCCTCGCAGCTCGGCGAGCGGGGCTTCCAGAGCGAGGTGCGCGTCGCCGAGGCCAAGGCCCAGCTCGAAGCGGCCCAGGCCGAGGTCGCCCGCGCCGAGATCGAGCTCGCCCGGACCGCGATCCGCGCCCCGTTCGACGGCGTCCTCGACGAACGCCCGGTCGAGCTCGGCGACTACCTCAACGACGGCGACGCCGTGGGGACGGTGGTCGACCTGGACCCGATCCGCATCGTCGGCTTCGTGACCGAGCGCGACGTCGCCATCGTCGAGCGCGGCGGCGTCGGCCATGCCCGCATGATCGACGGCACCGAGGCCGAGGGCAGGATCACCTACGTCTCGGCGACGGCCGACCCCGCCACCCGCACCTTCCGCGTCGAGCTGGAGCTGGCGAACCCCGGCAACCGCATCCCGGAGGGGCTGACCGCCCAGCTCCGCATCCCGGTGGCGCAGCGCATGGCCCACCAGGTCTCGCCGGCCGTGCTGACGCTGGCCGACGACGGCACGATCGGCGTGAAGCTGGTCGACGGGGACGACGTCGTCCGCTTCCAGCCGGTGCGGATCCTGAAGGACACGCCGACGGGCATGTGGCTGGCCGGCCTGCCCGAAGACGCGACCCTCATCACCGTCGGCCAGGAATTCGTGGTTCCCGGCCAGAAGGTCCGTCCGGTGGCCGCGACCGCGGCGGCCGCGACGGCTGCGACGGCTGCGGAGGCCCGCTGACATGAACGCGATCATCGAGGCGGCGCTCAGCCGCTCGCGCACCGTCCTGGCGACGCTCCTGCTGCTGTTCCTGGCGGGGTTGTACGCCTATTCCACGATTCCGAAGGAATCCGACCCCGACATCAATATCCCCATGATCTACGTCTCGGCCCATTACGAGGGCATCTCGCCCGAGGATGCGGAACGCCTGCTGGCGCGCCCGATCGAGACCGAAGTGCGCAGCATCGAGGGGGTGAAGGAGATGCGCTCGACCGCCTACCAGGGCGGGGCGAACGTGATCCTCGAGTTCGAGGCCGGCTTCGACGCCGACAAGGCCCTGGAGGACGTGCGCACGAAGGTGGATCTCGCGCGCGCCGACCTGCCGGCGGAAGCGGACGAGCCGACCGTCAACGAGGTCAATCTCAGCCTGTTCCCGGTCGTCGTCGTGACGCTGTCGGGCGACCTGCCCGAACGCACGCTGCTCCGCCTCGCCCGCGACCTGCAGGACGACCTCCAGGCCCTGCCCCCGGTCCTGCGTGCGGACATCGCGGGCGACCGGGACGAGCTGGTCGAGGTGGTGATCGACCCGCTGGTCGCGGAGAGCTACGGCCTCGACGCGGCCGAGCTGATCCAGTTCTTCAACCGCTCCAACCGGCTGGTCGCGGCGGGCAACCTCGACACCGGCCAGGGCCGGTTCGCGATCAAGGTGCCCGGCCTGTTCGAGGACGTGCGCGACATCTGGGACATGCCGGTCAAGGTCGTCGGCGACGCCGTGGTGCGCGTCCGCGACATCGCGGAGATCCGGCGCACCTTCAAGGACCCCGACACCTTCGCGCGCCTCGGCGGCGAGCGGGCGGTCGGGCTCGAAGTGGTCAAGCGGTCCGGCGAGAACATCATCGACACCATCGAGCGGGTGAAGGCCACGGTGGAGGCCGAGCGCGCCTTCTGGCCCGAGGGCGTCGACGTCACCTATTCCCAGGACCGCTCGACCGACATCCGCACCATGCTGACCGACCTGCAGAACAACGTGATCAGCGCCGTGCTGCTGGTCATGGTGGTGTGCATCGGCGCGCTCGGCGTGCGCTCGGGCCTGCTGGTCGGCATGGCGATCCCGGGCTCGTTCCTGACCGGCATCCTGATCGTCTACCTGATGGGCCTGACCATCAACGTCGTGGTGCTGTTCTCGCTGATCCTCGCGGTCGGCATGCTGGTCGACGGCGCGATCGTCGTGACGGAGTTCGCCGACCGCAAGATGTCGGAAGGGCTCGACCGGCGCACCGCCTACGCGCTGGCCTCCAAGCGCATGGCCTGGCCGATCATCGCGTCCACCATGACGACGCTGGCGGCCTTCCTGCCGCTGCTGTTCTGGCCGGGCGTCGTCGGCGAGTTCATGAAGTTCCTGCCGATCACGCTGATCGCGACGCTGTCTGCGTCGCTGGTGATGGCGCTGATCTTCCTGCCGACGCTCGGCGCCTTCGTCGGCAAGCCGGGGGCGGCGGATCCCCGCACCATGAAGGCGCTGGCCGCCAGCGAGGGCGGCGACCTGCGCGAGGTCGGCGGCCCGGTCGGCGGCTATGTCCGCATCCTCGACGCGACGTTGCGCCATCCCCTGAAGATCATCGCCGCGACCTTCGCGCTGCTGTTCGGCGTCCAGTTCTATTACGCGACGCACGGCAACGGCTTCGAGTTCTTTCCGGAGATCGAGCCCAACACCGCGATCGTGATGGTCCACGCCCGCGGCAACCTGTCGACCTACGAGAAGGACGCGCTGGTCCGCGAGGTGGAGGGGCGCGTGCTCGAGCTCGACGAGTTCGACAGCGTCTACACCCGCGTCGGCCGGAGCCGGGAAGGCGGCGGCTTCGGCGAGGACCTGCCCGAGGACGTGGTCGGCCAGATCACCGTGGAGTTCCGCGACTGGACCGAGCGGCGCCCCGCCGACGTGATCCTGGCCGACATCCGCGAGCGCACGGCCGGGATCGCCGGCATCGAGGTCGAGACGCGCAAGCAGGAAGGCGGCCCGCCGGTTGGCAAGCCGGTGGCCCTCGAGCTGACCTCGCGCAACCCCGCCGAACTTCCCGCCGCGATCGAGCATGTCCGCCGCGGCATGCGGGAGATCGGCGGCCTGGTCGACGTCGAGGACAACCTGCCCCTGCCCGGGATCGAGTGGAAGCTGGAGGTCGACCGGGCGCAGGCGGCCAAGTTCGGCCTCGACGTCAGCGCCGTCGGCGACGCGGTGCGCCTCGTCACCAACGGGCTGCAGCTCGGCTCCTACCGCCCCGACGACAGCAAGGAGGAGATCGACATCGTCGCGCGCTATCCCGCGGACTGGCGCTCGCTCGACCGGCTCGACGACCTGCGCATCCGCACGGCGCAGGGCGTGGTGCCGGTGTCCAACTTCGTCCGGCGCACGGCCGTCCAGCAGGTCGGCAGCCTGGAGCGCATCGGCGGCCAGCGCGTGCTCGAGATCGCGGCCGACGTGCCGCCGGGCACGCTGGCCGACGACAAGATCCGCGAGATGCGGGCATGGCTGCAGGCGAACCCGCTCGACCCCGGCGTGAAGGTCGAGTTCGGCGGCCAGGACGAGGAGCAGCGCGAGAGCCAGGCCTTTCTCGGGAACGCCTTCCTCGTGGCGCTGTTCCTGATTGCGGTGATCCTGCTGACCCAGTTCAACAGCTTCTACAGCACGGTCCTGATCCTGACCGCGATCATCATGTCGACGATCGGGGTGATGATCGGGCTGATCGTGACCGGGCAGCCCTTCGGCATCGTGATGACGGGCATCGGCGTGATCGCGCTGGCGGGCATCGTGGTCAACAACAACATCGTCCTGATCGACACCTACGACCACCTGAAGAAGCAGTTTCCGAGCGCGCGGGACGCGATCCTGCGCACGGGCGCCCAGCGTCTTCGCCCGGTGATGCTGACGACGGTCACGACGATGCTGGGCCTGGTGCCGATGGCGCTGCAGGTCAACATCGACTTCGTGACCCGGCAGGTCTCGGTCGGCGCGCCGTCGACGCAGTGGTGGACCAGCCTCGCGACGGCGATCGTGTTCGGCCTCGGCTTCTCGACCGTCCTCACGCTGGTCTTCACGCCCTGCGCGCTGATGGTGCGGGCCAATGTCGGGGACTGGCGCCGTCGCCGGCGCGAGGCGCGGGCCGAGCGGGCCGCCAACCAGGACCGGGAGGGTCGCTTCCGCGAGGCCGCGGAATAGCCGTGGGACAGTAGCAAGGGAGAGGCATGTTCTTCGATGACTGGGAAGGTCTGTGGCGGACCGCGATCGTCGGCACGCTCGCCTATGTGGCGCTGGTGCTCATCCTGCGGGTCTCGGGCAAGCGGACGCTGTCGAAGCTGAACGCCTTCGACTTCGTCGTGACGGTGGCCCTCGGCTCCACCCTGGCGACGATCCTGCTCGACAGCCGGACGGCGCTGGCCGAGGGGGTGCTGGCGCTGGCCCTGCTGATCTTCCTGCAGTTCGCGATCACCTGGCTGTCGGCCCGCTCGTCCGGCTTCCAGGCGCTGGTGAAGGCGGAACCCTCCCTGCTCTTCCACCGCGGCCGCTTCCTGCATGGTGCGCTCCGGGCCGAGCGCGTCACCGAGGTCGAGATCCTGGCCGCCCTGCGCTCCCAGGGCGTCGCGGATCTCTCCGACGTGGAAGCCGTGGTCCTGGAGACCGACGGCACGCTGAGCGCCGTCAAGGGCGAGGGCGCCAGCCTGCGGAATGTGCGGACGTTATCATCCCCTACTGCCTGAACGCCCGCACCGCCGCCGCGACCCGGGTCGCGGTGGTGACCCAGCACAGCGCGCCGAACCCCCAGGCCAGCCAGGCGAACGCGTCCGGCCACAGGCAGATCGCGACGAACAGCGCGATCGTCTCCGTCCCCTCCGTCAGCCCGCCGAGATAGTAGAGGCTCTTCGGCCCGCGCAGCTCCGTCGTCAGGCCGCGCTTGGCCGCGATCGCGGCATAGGCGAGGAAGCTGGTGCCGGTGCCAACGAAGCTGAAGACCAGGAACGCCGCCGCCAGCGCGTCCTCGGGCCTGCCGAGCGCGAAGCCGAGCGGGATCGCGCCGTAGAAGACGAAGTCCAGGGTGATGTCGAGATAGCCGCCGAGGTCGCTTGGCCCCGCCCGGCGCGCGACCGCGCCGTCCAGCCCGTCGAACAGCCGGTTCAGCGCGATCAGGACCAGTGCTGCGCCGTAGGCCTGCAGCGCCAGCGCCGCCGCCCCGCCCAGGCCGAGCGCGAATCCCGCGACCGTGACCGCGTCCGCGCCGACGCCGCGCCCGGCCAGCCAAGCGCCCGCCCGGACCAGCGGGGGATCGACGATCTGGCGCAGGCGCGCGTCCAGCATCGCCCGCGGCTCAGGCGCCCGGGGCCCGCGGCCCGGTCTCCTCCTCCTCGGGAAGGTCCTCGGCATTGGCCTCCAGCTCGTCCTGGAGGCGCTGGGCCTGCGCGCGCAGCAGGTGGTACTGCCGGTAGCTGAAGGGCAGGCTCGCGGCATAGCCGATGCCGATCAGCGCCAGCGTCAGCCACGGCCGGCTGACTAGCGCCGCGGTCAGCAGGCCGATTCCGGCCAGCACCGGGACGACCCAGCGCTGCGGGATCCGCACGCCCTTCAGCGAGAAGGTCGGCAGCTCGCTCACCATCAGCAGCGCCACCACCAGCACCCAGGGCACGACGAACCACGGGCTGCCGAACACCCCCTCCCCGGCCTCGAACGAGATCACGACCGGCAGCACGGCCAAGCCGGCGCCGGCCGGGGCCGGCACGCCGGTGAAGTAGTTGTAGGCGTAGGGCGGCAGGTCGCTCTCGCCGAGCTTGGTGTTGAACCGCGCGAGGCGCAGCGCCGCGCAGACGCACAGCGCCAGGACCGAGATCCAGCCGAAGGTGCCCGCCGCCGACAGCTCCCACAGGTACAGGATCATCGCCGGCGCGACGCCGAAGCTGATCACGTCCGACAGGCTGTCGAGCTCCGCGCCGAACTTGCTCTGCCCGTTGAGCAGCCGGGCGATCCTCCCGTCGAGCGTGTCGAGCACGGCCGCGATCATGATCGCCACCACCGCCGCCTGGAACGCCCCGTGGACCGCGAAGCGGATGCCGGTGACGCCCGCGCACAGCGCCAGCAGGGTCAGGACGTTCGGCAGCAGCCGGTTGAGCGACAGCCCCTTGAGCCGGGGCGGCCGCTGGACGGGACGGACATGGCGGCGGCGCAATCTCATCAGCGGACCTCTCCTCGTCGCGGCGGCTCGGTCGACGTCAGGTCGGCGATCACGGTCTCGCCCCCGATCGTCTTCTGGCCGACGATCACCTGCGGCTGGACGCCCGGCGGCAGGAACAGGTCGGTGCGGCTGCCGAACCGGATCAGGCCGTAGCGCTCGCCGGCCGCGACCCGCTGGCCGTTCTCCAGCCGGCAGATGATCCGGCGCGCGATCAACCCGGCGATCTGCACGAAGGCGACGTCCCGGCCGTCGTCCAGCCTCAGCCGGACCGCCGCGCGCTCGTTCTCCTCGCTCGCCTTGTCGAGGGCGGCGTTCAGGAACTTGCCGGGGTGGTAGGCGACGGTCTCGACGGTCCCCGTCGCCGGCGTCCGGTTGATGTGGACGTTGAAGACGTTGAGGAAGATCGAGACGCGGACCCGCGGCTCGTCGCCCATGCCCAGCTCGCGCGGCGGCACCGCCGGGACGATCATCTGCACGGTGCCGTCGGCCGGCGCCACCAGCAGCCCCTCGCGGGATGGGACGACGCGGTCGGGGTCGCGGAAGAAATAGGCGCACCACGCGGTCGCGATCGCCCCGATCCACCCCAGCGGTTCGGCGACGAAGGCGAGCACCGCCGTGACGACGGCGAAGATGGCGATGAAGGGCCAGCCGGCCCGGTTGATCGGAACGAGGACGGTATCGAGCGCGGACATTTCTGGGATTTGTCTTTCCTGACTTTCTGGCCGGACCGGCGCGCGAACCATAGAACAACGCCCGCCGCATGCAAACAGGTGGCACCCCTCCTGCCGGCGCCTTTACCGGATGTTAAAGGCGCGACGACGAAGATCGCTCCCTGCTCCGATCCAGGGATGCGATCCTTGACCGCCTTGCCGGCACTCTCCGACGTCGCGAATACCGCCCTGCCGCTGCGGCTCGGCACCGTCCACGTGACGCCCGAGGGCCTGCTCGGCATCCGCGAGACCCCGCCTCCCTCCTCCCAGCGCTTCGTGCTCGACGACCTGCCCTTCCAGGTCGCCCTCTCGCCCGAGGGGGACGGCACCCGCTACCGCATCTGGGCCGAGCTCGGCTACGTGCCCTACACCGCCCACTCGCCGGAACGGCGCGCGGCGGTGATCCGCATCCTGCGCACGGCGCGCTCGCTGGAGACGGCCTGCTTCGCGCTGGAACGCGGCCAGAAGATCGTCGTACTGGGCGAAACGGTCAGCGAGGAGCCGCTGACCGTCGACGGCATGATGTTCGAGACCGTCCGCTTCCTGCAGGAGGCGCGTCCCTTCATCCGCCTGCTCGGCCGGTATCTCTAGTTCACCGCCGTCTGCTGCGGCAGCGCGAAGATCTGGCCGGGATAGATCAGGTCCGGGTCGCGGATCTGGCCCTGGTTGGCCTCATAGATCACCGTATACTGCATGCCGGCCCCATAGGTGCGGCGCGCGATGCGCCACAGGCTGTTACCGGGCTGCACGACGATGTTCTGCCCCGCGCCGGGGTCGGCCGGCAGCTCCGCCATCTGGAACGGGATCTCGGCGCGCGCCGTCACCCGGCCGCCGCCGTCGACCTGGTCGGCGCGCAGCGTGTAGCGCCCGGGCTCGACCGGCTCCTCGGGGCTGAGGCGCCACTGGCCGTCGCGGTTCGATCCGGCCCGCCCGACCAGCACGTTGTCGAGATAGACCTGGACGTCCGCCCCGGGGCTGGCCCGGCCGCCGACGTTGACGCTGCCCTCCTCGGAATAGTCGACGACGTCGACCGAGACGCCGCCCGGCCCGGGGCCGGCGGACTCGGCGGCAGGCTCCGCGACGCGCACCGGCTCCGCCGCCGCGGCGGGCGCAGCGGCAGCGGCCGGAAGCGAGGCGACCGACACCGGCGCGGTCCGGGCGGGCGGCGCCTGCAGCACGGTGGACGGCCCCGGGCCGGTCCTCGGCATCTCGACCGCGAGGGTGCCGGTCCCGGCGGCCGGCTCCGGCACGGCCAGGACGACCACGGTCTCCGACGGCTTCTCGGCTTCGGCCCCGGGGGCGAGCGCCGCCAGCGACAGCTCCCGGTCGCCGGGGGCGAGCGGCTGCTCGGGCAGCAGCACCCATTCGCCGCGCCGGTCCGCGGTCACGGTGCCGATCTCCTGCGCCCCGTCGAAGACCGTGACCCGGGCGTCCGGCGCCGCGCGCCCGGCGATCACCGCGTCGCCCGCGGGGTTCACCCGCACGACGTCGAAGCTCGGCCCGGCCTCGGGCGACGGCTTCGGGTCCGCGGCCTCGGCCGGGCCGGGCATCGGCATGGGTATGGTCGCCGCCTGCGCCTGCGTCGGATCGGGGACGGCGGGTGCCGCCTCGCCCCTGGCGGTGGCGGATGGAGCCTCGCGGTCGCGGTTCGCGTGCGTGAGCGCCCCCGCCGCAATCAGCAGGATCGCCCCGGCCACGCCAAGAAAGAGCACACGTTTCACAGCAGCACCGACCGGTTTGCCAAGTCGTGGTATCCACCGGGATATTTCGCTTATCCGCAGTCAATTACGAAGTTATCCCAATTGCACGGATTTGTCACAGGTGTTCGCTTGCCATTCCCGCGGGCGGGGTGGGCATCCCCGCATGCGCGGGCCAAGGGGGTTGCCGCAGCGCGGCGCATGGTGTAACGCCGGCCTTGGGTTTCGCAGGGGTATGGACATGTCAGTCGTGCAGTCGATCTGCGTCTATTGCGGCGCTTCCAGCCGGGTGGACGAGACGTACAAGACCGTCGCTCATGATTTCGGGGCCGAGCTGGGCCGGCGGCGGCTCCAGATGGTCTATGGCGGCGGCCGGGTCGGCCTGATGGGGATCTGCGCCGACGCCGCGCTCGCGGCGGGCGGCCGGGTCGTCGGCATCATCCCGCAGCACCTCCAGTCGCTGGAAGTCGGGCATGGCGGGCTGACCGAGTTCCACGTCGTCGACAGCATGCACAGCAGGAAGCGCATGATGGTCGACCGCTCGGACGCCTTCGCGGTCCTGCCGGGCGGGCTCGGCACCCTCGACGAGACGTTCGAGATCCTGACCTGGCGCCAGCTCCGCCTCCACGACAAGCCGGTGGTGCTCGTTAATGTCGGCGGCTACTGGGATCCCCTGCTGGCCCTCGTCGACCACATGATCGCGGCCGGCTTCGCCCAGCCGGGCCACCGCGGGCTGTTCGCCGTCGCCGACGGGGTCGAGGCCGCGTTCGAGGCGCTGTCGCGCGCGCCGGGCGAGAGCGTCCCTCCCGAGACGAAGTGGATGTGAGTGCCGGCAGCCGTGCAGTCTCCGGCTTCAGCACCTGTGCGGACGGTGCTATAAGACCGCCCGAATTCCAACCCGACGCCCACCAGACGCGCGGCCCGGCCCGCTCCGGCGCGCGGAAACCACGTACAAGACGCCCCAACGGGAGACCACAGACATGGCGAAGATCAAGGTCGTGAACCCCGTCGTCGAGCTCGACGGCGACGAGATGACCCGGATCATCTGGCAGTTCATCAAGGACAAGCTGATCCTGCCCTATCTCGACATCGACCTGAAATACTACGACCTCGGGATCGAGGAGCGGGACCGGACCGAGGACAAGATCACGGTCGACGCCGCCAAGGCGATCAAGCAGTACGGCGTCGGCGTCAAATGCGCGACCATCACCCCCGACGAGGCGCGGGTCGAGGAGTTCGGCCTCAAGAAGATGTGGAAGTCGCCGAACGGCACGATCCGCAACCTGCTCGGCGGCACCGTCTTCCGCGAGCCGATCATCTGCCGCAACGTACCGCGCCTGGTGCCGGGCTGGACCCGGCCGATCATCATCGGCCGCCATGCCTTCGGCGACCAGTACCGCGCGACCGACTTCCTGGTCCCCGGCCCCGGCAAGCTGACGCTGACCTTCCAGCCCGCCGACGGCGGCGCGCCGATCACGCACGAGGTCTACGACTTCCCCGACGCCGGCGTCGCGATGGGGATGTACAACCTCGACGAAAGCATCCGCGGCTTCGCGCGCGCCTGCCTGAACTACGGCCTCTCGCGCAAGCTGCCGGTCTACCTGTCGACCAAGAACACGATCCTCAAGGCCTATGACGGCCGCTTCATGGACCTGTTCCAGGAGGTCTTCGACTGCGAGTTCAAGTCGGGCGTCGCCGCCGGCGGCATCACCTACGAGCACCGCCTGATCGACGACATGGTCGCCAGCGCCCTGAAGTGGGACGGCGGCTTCGTGTGGGCGTGCAAGAACTACGACGGCGACGTCCAGTCCGACACGGTCGCCCAGGGCTTCGGCTCGCTCGGCCTGATGACCTCGGTGCTCCTGACGCCGGACGGCAAGACCGTCGAGGCGGAGGCCGCCCACGGCACCGTGACCCGCCACTACCGCGAGCACCAGAAGGGCCGCGAGACCTCGACCAACCCGATCGCGTCGATCTTCGCTTGGACGCAGGGCCTGGCCTATCGCGGCCGCTTCGACGAAACCCCCGACGTGGTGCGCTTCGCCGAGACGCTGGAGAAGGTCTGCGTCGACACGGTCGAGGCCGGCGCCATGACCAAGGACCTCGCGATCCTGATCGGCCCGGACCAGCCCTGGCTGACCACCCGCCAGTTCCTCGACAAGCTCGACCAGAACCTCCAGGCGGCGATGTCCTCCTGGAGCTGACCGGCTGGAACTGACCGGCTGGAGCCGACCGGGACCGGCGCCCCTTCGCGGGAAGGGGCGCCATACCCTCAGCGTGCCGCGCGGCGGCGCCGGCCCTCGGCGTCGACGGCCTTCAGGGCGGCCAGCACGCGGCGCGGCGTCACCTCGGTCGGCTCGTTGTGGATCGTCTCGCCGGGCTGGCAGGCCCGCTCGGCGACCAGCATCAGCCGCTCGTCGCCGACCCCCGCCAGCCCGATGTCGGCCAGCGTGGTCGGCAGGCCGACCGCCTCGCAGAAGCTGAACACCTCGTCGGCCAGCGCCGGCGGGCGCCCGGTCAGCGCCAGCAGCGCCAGCGTGCCGATCGCGACCTTCTCGCCGTGCCAGAAGCGGTGCGTCTCGTGCAGCGCGGTCAGGCCGTTGTGGATCGCATGCGCCGCGGCGAGCCCGCCGCTCTCGAAACCCAGGCCGCTCAGCAGCGTGTTCGCCTCGACGATGCGCTCCAGCGCCGGCGTCACCACCCCGGCCTCGCAGGCGGTGCGCGCCGCGACCCCGTATTCCAGCAGCGTGTCGTAGCACAGCCGGGACAGCGCGTAGGCCGTCATCGGCCCGGGCCGTCCCGTCATGTTGACGCCGCCCCGGGTGCGGCAGTCCTCGGCCTCGAACCACGTCGACAGCGCGTCGCCCATGCCGGAGACCAGCAGGCGCACCGGCGCCCGCGCGACGACGCCGGTGTCGACCAGGACGAGGTCGGGGTTGCGCGGCAGCACGAGATAGCGCTCGAACGCGCCTTCGGGCGTGTAGATCACCGACAGCGCGCTGCACGGCGCGTCGGTCGAGGCGATCGTCGGCACGACCGCGACCGGCCTGTCGAGGCAGTGCGCGACCGCCTTCGCGGTGTCGAGCGCCTTGCCCCCGCCGATGCCGACGACGACGTTGACGTCCCGCTCCCGCCCCATCCGGGCCAGCCGGTCGATCTCATGGCCCGAGCATTCGCCGCCGAACCGCTCGCGATGGATGCACGGCCCCTCCCGGTCCCATTGGAGGCCGGACGCGAGCGTGTCGAACGCGAACGGGTCCAGGACGCCGAGCGCCCGCCCGCCGAGGCGCAGCAGTTCGCCGCCGAGCTGATCGAGCGCGCCGTCGCCCTGGACGTAGCGGCCGGGAAAGATAGCGGTCGTGATCATGGCATCCATTCTTCGCTGGGAGTGGCCGGACCAAGACGACCCGATCCCACCCGTCCCCGCCATGACCTGGGTCAAGCCGTCGCGATGCTCGCGCAACGGAACGGACCGCAGTAGAATGTTACGGTCCCGCCACGCTGCGAACGGCATCCATGACGTCCAACCGGCCCGATCCCGCCACGCTGACGGTCTGGATTCTCATCGTCGGGACCGGCCTTGCCACTCTGGCGCGCGCCCTCAGCATCCCATTCCTGGCGATCCATCTCGCCGCCGATCTCGGACTGGACGCCGTCACCATCGGCGTGGTGGTCGGGGCCGGCCCCGTGTTCGGCATGGCAGCCGGCCCGCTGGGCGGCGGCCTCTCCGACCGGATGGGGCGCCGTCCGGTCCTGGCCGGCGCTCTCGCCGTGTCCGCGCTCGCCTTCCTGGGGCTGCAGTTCGCCGGCGACGCCTGGGCATACCTGGTTCTGAACCTGCTGGTCCACGGCGCCGCCTCGGTGATCGAGCCGGTCTCCCGTTCCGCGATGAGCGACTGCCTCGCGCCGGAGCGACGCCTGAAGGCTTTCTCGCGCCGCTACGTCGCCATCAATCTCGGCTACGCCGTCGGTCCCCTGCTCGCGGCTTCCGCCGGCTTGGCCGGCGCGCCGCTTTTCGCCGCCGCCGCCGTCGCCTACGGCCTGTTCGCCCTGGCGGTCGCCGCGACCCCGATGCCGGCCGGCCATGCGGACCGGGTCGGCGCGGATCGGGGCGGCGCGGACGGGAGCCCGACCCTGCGCCGGTGCATCGCCGTCGCGAGCTCGGACCGGCGCCTTCTGTGCTTCGTCGTGGGAACGACGCTGACGCTCGCCGTGCATGGCCAGATGTCGGTCACGCTCTCGCAGTACCTGGCCGCCAATTTCGAGGACGGCGTCGGCCTGCTGGCGATCCTGCTGACCGCCAACGCCGTCACGGTCCTCTCGATGCAGGGCCTGGCGACCCGCGTGATATCCCGCATCGGCCCGATGCGGGCCCTGGTGATCGGCTGCGTCGGCCTGCTGGCCGGAGAGGTCGGGTTCGCGGCGGCGGGCGACGTCGTGGCGTTGGTGATCGCCATGATCGTGTTCACCCTGGGCGAGGTCCTGCTCATCCCTTCCGAGTTCATGCTGGTGGACGAGATCGCCCCGCCGCCGCTGCGGGGCACCTATTTCGGTGCCCAGGGCCTGTCTTCCGTCGGCAACTTCCTCGGCCCCTGGCTCGGCGGCATCGCGCTCGTCCACGCCGGCGGCGTTGCCATGTTCCTGACCATGGGCCTCCTCGCCGTCCTGGGGGCGGCCGTGTTCGCGTACGGGCGCGGGCTGCCGCCGGGCCGGGCCGCCGGCGTGCCGGCGGACGCCCTGCCCCCGCGCGGGCCGGACGGCGCCGCCGGATCCCGCCTCGGCATGCCTTCGCCGCTCGGCGCAATGGTCGTGCGGCTGCATTCTGCCGCTTGACAGGATCGGCACGGCTGATGCTCTAATATCGAAACAATTTGATCGGCCGGCACGCCTGCCGGAGGGCAAACGAGCCCCCAACCGTTTCCGCGGCCGCGGATTCCGGTTGCGGGGCTTTTTCGTTTTGGAGGGGTCTAGCTTGCGGTCCGCCGTGCCGGAACACCCGATCGGTCTTCTCTACTCCACGACCGGCACCTACGCCGCGATCGGCCGCGACGCGCTGGACGGCGCCCTGATGGCGCTGGACGAGGTCAACGCCGACCCCGCCTTCCCCTTCCGCCTCCAGGCGCTGGTCGAGAACCCCGGCGGCGTGATCGACCGCTACCACGGCGCCTGCGAAAGCCTGATCCGCGACCGGGGCTGCCGCCACGTCGTCGGCACGATCACCTCGCTCAGCCGCAAGGAGGTGCTGCCGATCATCGAGAAGCACGACGCCCTGCTCTGGTACATGTGCCCCTACGAGGGGTTCGAGTGCTCGGACAACGTCGTCTACACCGGCGCGTGCCCCAACCAGCACATCGTGCCGCTGTTCCATCACGTCCTGCCCCGCTACGGCACGCGCGGCTATCTCGCCGGCTCCAACTACATCTGGGGCTGGGAGACCAACCGCATCGCCCGCGAGCTGATCGCGGCCTGCCGCGGCGAGGTCGTCGCCGAGCGATACCTGCCGCTCGGCAGCGAGGACGTCGGCCGCCTCGTGGCCGAGATCGCCGACAAGCGCCCTGACTTCGTGCTCAACAACCTGATCGGCCCGTCCAGCTACGCCTTCTTCCACGCGATGCGCAAGCTGGCCGAACACGATCCCGCCTTCAGCCCCGACCGCTGCCCGATCGTGAGCTGCAACCTCACGGAATGCGAGCTGGCGCTGATCGGCGACGGCGCGGTCGGCCACCTGTCCTCGGCGATCTGGTTCGAGGGCGTGCCGGGCGAGGCCAGCCGCGACTTCGTGGCCCGCGCCCGCGCCCGCCTGGGCGCCGGCCGCCCGCTCTCGGCCTTCCTCGTCGGCGGCTACCAGGCCGTCCGCATCCTGGCCGAAGCGCTGCGCGAGGCCGGCACGCCGGATCTCGGCGCCGTAAGGCCCGTGGTGACCGGCCGGGCCTTCGACATGCCGGCCGGCCGGGTGCGCATCGACCCGCGCACCAACCACGCCGAGCTGACGCCCCATCTCGGCCGCATCGCCGCCGGCGGGCGGTTCGAGATCATCGCGAGCGCGGCCGGCCCGGTCGCTCCCGACCCCTATCTCGTCCATTTCGATCCGGAGAGCCTGGCGGCCCTGGTCCGGCGCTCCGGCCGGCGCCCGGACGGCCCGATCCTGAAGGTCGTGACATGACCGCGAAGTCCTTCCCGATCCCCAATTTCCGCGCCTGGCGCGCCGTCGTCCTCCACCGGCCCAGCCCGGCGGCCGACGGCGTGCTGCGCCAGCTCGAGCGCCTCGGCATCGAGGCGCGCCAGCTCTGGCCGGAGCTGGAGCCGGCGCCCCCGGGCCCCGACGTCGTCTTCTTCGACGCCGACATGGGCTATGACGGCCAGTTCCCCTGGCCCATCGGCGAGCCGCCGGTGCCCCTCGTGGCCCTGGTCGGCTCCGAGGCGCCGGGCCGCCTCGAATGGGTGCTCGGCCAGGGGGCGACCGCGCATCTGATGAAGCCGGTGCAGTCCGGCGGAGTCTACAGCGCGCTGGTGGTCGCCTGCCACGGCTTCGCGCTGCGCCGCGCGCTCGACCGCGAGATCGGCGACCTGCGCGGCCGGCTGCGGCGCCGGCCCCGGGTCGCGCGCGCGCTCGCCGGGGTGATGACCGCCCACGGCATCGACGAGACGGAGGCGATGCGCCGCATCCGCGCCGCCGCGATGGAGCGCCGGCAGACGATCGAGGACTACTGCGACGGCCTGCTGGCCGGGCGCGGCGCGAGAGCGGCGGGGCGCGAGGCATGACCGTGCTGCGCGACCTGCTCCGCCGCCCCCTCGCCCTGTTCGGCCTGCTCGTGGTCGGGGCCGTCGTGGCCCTCGCCGTCCTGGCGCCGCTGGTCGCCCCCTACGATCCCGACGCGCAGATGTTCGAGGGGCTGACGCTGGAGGGAGCGCCGCTGCCGCCCAACGCGGAGTTCCCGCTCGGCACCGACCTGCTGGGCCGCGACCTGTTCTCGCGCCTGCTGTACGGGGCGCGGACCTCGCTGGTGATCGGCGTCGTCGCGAACGGCATCGCGGTGACGCTCGGCACCCTGATCGGCATCGTCGCCGGCTTCTTCGGCGGCTGGACCGCGACCGTGCTGATGCGCTTCACCGACCTGATGATGGCGTTCCCGGCACTCCTGCTGGCGATCGTGCTGGCGGCGCTGTTCACGCCCAGCCTGTGGATCGTGGCCCTGGTGATCGCGATGGTGAACTGGGTCCAGGTCGCGCGCGTCGTCTACACCGAGACCCGCTCCCTGGCCGAGCGCGACTTCGTCGAGGCGGAGTGGAGCATCGGCGCCGGGCGCTGGCGCATCCTGTTCCGCCACATCTTGCCCCACCTCGTCTCGACCGTCGTCGTCTGGGGCACGCTCGGCATCGCGACCACGGTGCTGCTCGAGGCGACGCTCAGCTATCTCGGGATCGGCGTCCAGCCGCCGACGCCGAGCTGGGGCAACATCATCTTCGAGAACCAGACCTACTTCACGACGGCGCCCTGGCTCGTGTTCTTCCCCGGCGTCGCGATCATCCTGCTCGCCCTCGCCTTCAACCTCGTCGGCGACGCGCTGCGCGACATCCTCGACCCGACGCAGAAGGGGCGGCACTGATGGCGGCCTACGTCCTGCGGCGCATCCTCCAGGCGGCCCTGATCCTGCTCGGCGTCACCCTCGTGACCTTCGCCCTGCTCTACCTCCTGCCCGCCGACCCGGCGCGCCAGATCGCGGGGCGCAGCGCCAGCGCCGAGACGGTCGCGAACATCCGCCACCAGCTCGGCCTCGACCGCCCCTTCCACGTGCAGTACCTGCGCTATCTCGGCGCGCTCGCGCACGGCGACCTCGGCCGGTCCTACCTGCAGCGGGCGGAAGTGTCGGACCTGATCGCGTCCCGCCTGCCCGCCAGCCTGCTGCTGATGGTCGGCGCCATCGCGTGCGAGCTGCTGTTCGGCCTGACCTCGGGCGTGCTGGCGGCGCTCAGGCGCAACACGCTGACCGACCGCACCTTGATGGTCGCCTCCTTCGTCGGCGTCTCGGCGCCGCAGTTCGTCGTCGGGATCCTGCTGCTCTACGTGTTCGCGGTGCAGCTCGGCTGGTTCCCGATCGGCGGCTACGGCACCTTCGCCCACCTGGTCCTGCCCTCGGTGACGCTGGGCTTCCTCGGCGCCGGCTGGTACTCGCGCATGATGCGCTCCAGCATGCTGGACGTGCTGCGCCAGGACTACGTCAGGACCGCGCGCGCCAAGGGCCTGACCCGCGCGCGGGTCGTGCTCGGCCATGCGCTGCCGAACGCCTTCCTGCCGATCGTCGCCATGATCGGCATCGACGTCGGCCTGTTCATGAGCGGCATCGTCGTCGTCGAGTCCGTCTTCGGCTGGCCCGGCATCGGCCAGCTCGCCTGGCAGGCGATCCAGCGCGTCGACATCCCGATCATCATGGGGGTCACCCTCGTCTCGGCCGTCGCGATCGTCCTCGGCAACCTGGTCGCCGACCTCGTGGCCCCGCTGATCGACCCCCGCATCAAGCTCCGGTGAACCGGCCGGGGCGCGGCCCCGGTCCCATGAACGACCACAGGGGAGACTTCGCCATGAAGAATGCACTGCTGAACGGCGCCGCCGCCGCCGTCCTCGCGCTGGCGGTAGGCGCTGCCGCCACGCCGGGCGCCCTCGCCCAGGACGCGCCCCGGCAAGGCGGGGAGATGACCGTCGCCTACAAGGACGACGTCAGCACCCTCGACCCCGCGATCGGCTACGACTGGCAGAACTGGTCGATGATCAAGAGCCTGTTCGACGGGCTGATGGACTACGAGCCGGGCACCACCGACCTCGTCCCCGACCTGGCCGAGAGCTACGAGGTCTCGCCCGACGGCCGGACCTACACCTTCGTGCTGCGCCCGGGCGTCAAGTTCCACAACGGCCGCGAGATGACGGCCGAGGACGTGAAGTACTCTCTCGACCGCGTCGTGAACCCCGAGACGCAGAGCCCGGGCGCCGGCTTCTACGACTCGATCGAAGGCTTCGAGGCGGCGTCCTCCGGCGAGGCCGACGGCCTGTCCGGGATCGAGGTCGTCGACCCCCGCACGCTGCGCATCTCCCTGTCGCGCCCCGACGCGACCTTCCTGCACAAGATGGCGCTGAACTTCGCCCATGTCGTCCCGCGCGAGGCGGTCGAGGAATGGGGCGCCGATTTCGGCCAGCATCCCGTCGGCACCGGCGCCTTCCGCCTCGCGGAATGGACGCTGGGCCAGCGCCTCGTGTTCGAGCGCAACCCCGACTACTACCAGGAAGGCCTGCCGCGGCTCGACCGCATCACCTTCGAGGTCGGCCAGGAGCCGATCGTCGCCCTGCTGCGCCTGCAGCGCGGCGAGATCGACATCGCCGGCGACGGCATCCCGCCGGCGAAGTTCCTGGAGGTGACCCGGGACCCGCAATACGCCGAGCTGATCGTGGAGGGCGACCAGCTCCACACCGGCTACGTCACGATGAACACCCGCATGCCGCCGTTCGACGACGTGCGCGTCCGCCAAGCCGTCAACATGGCCGTCAACAAGGACCGCATCGTCCGCATCATCAACGGCCGCGCCACGCCCGCGAACCAGCCGCTGCCGCCGCTGATGCCGGGCTACGACGAGGGCTACGAGGGCTATCCCCACGACCCCGCGCGGGCGAAGGCGCTGCTCGAGGAGGCCGGGCACGGCGGCGGCTTCACGACCGAGCTGTTCGTCGCCAACACCGATCCCCAGCCGCGCATCGCCCAGGCGATCCAGCAGGACCTCGCCGAGGTCGGCATCCGGGCCGAGATCAAGTCGCTGGCCCAGGCCAACGTGATCGCGGCCGGCGGCGAGGAGGACCAGGCGCCGCTGATCTGGTCCGGCGGCATGGCCTGGATCGCGGACTTCCCCGACCCGTCCAACTTCTGGGGCCCCATCCTCGGCTGCGGCGGCGCCGTCCCCGGCGGCTGGAACTGGAGCTGGTACTGCAACGAGGACCTGGACGCCCGCGCGGTCGAGGCGGACAGCATGGCCGACCCGGCCAGGGCCGAGGAGCGGATCGAGGCGTGGCGCTCGATCTTCATCGACGCGATGAAGGACGCGCCCTGGGTCCCGGTCTTCAACGAGCGGCGCTACACGATCCGCTCCGAGCGCCTGGGCGGCCCCGACGCGATCTTCGTCGACCCCGTCCACATTCCCGTCCACTACGACCATGTCTGGGCCGAAGATGTGCAGTAAGACCGACCACACCATCCACGGCGCGCACCATCACTTCGGGTGGGATCGTTCGATCCCGCCCGTCGCGACCGTCGCGCCGGGCGCCACCCTGGAGTTCGAGTGCCTGGACAGCTCCGGCGGCCAGCTTACGCCGGCCAGCACGGTGGCGGACGTCGCCCGGCTCGACTTCGGCAGGATCAACCCCGTCACCGGGCCGATCCTCGTCGAGGGGGCCGAGCCGGGCGACGCGCTGAAGGTCACGATCCACCAGTTCAAGCCGTCGGGCTTCGGCTGGACCGCGAACATCCCGGGCTTCGGGCTGCTCGCGGACCAGTTCGGGGAAGCGGCGCTGCATGTCTGGAAATACGACCCGGCAACGCTCGCCCCGGCGGCGTTCTCGCCGTTCGGCCGGGTGCCGCTGAAGCCCTTCGCGGGCACGATCGGCCTCGCGCCGGCCGAGCCGGGCCTTCACTCCGTGGTGCCGCCGCGCCGGGTCGGCGGCAACATGGACATCCGCGACCTCGCCGCCGGGACCGAGCTGTACCTCCCGGTCGAGGTGGCGGGCGCGCTGTTCTCGATCGGGGACACGCATGCCGCCCAGGGCGACGGCGAGGTATGCGGCACCGCGATCGAGAGCCCGATGTCGGTCGTCCTCTCGCTCGACCTCGTCAAGGCGGCCGGGCTGGAGACGCCCCGCTTCACGACCTCGGGGCCGGTGACCCGCCACCTCGACGCCAAGGGCTACGAGGTGACGACCGGCATCGGCGCCGACCTGATGGAGGCGGCGCGCGGCGCCGTCGCCCGGATGGTCGACCATCTGTGCCGGACCCGGGGCATGGCCGCGGTCGACGCCTACATGCTGTGCTCGGTCTGCGCCGACCTGCGCATCAGCGAGATCGTCGACCAGCCGAACTGGGTCGTGTCCTTCTACTTCCCCCGCATCGTGCTGGAATGACGGCATCCCGGCGCAAGGTCCTGGAGGTGCGCGACCTGCGGACGCAGGTCGCGACGCCCGACGGTCCCCGGACCGTCGTCGACGGGCTCGGCTTCGACCTCCACGAGGGGGAGACGCTGTGCATCGCGGGCGAGTCCGGCAGCGGCAAGTCCATGACCTCGCTCTCGGTCATGGGCCTGCTGCCCCAGCCCATGGCGCGCGTCGTCGGCGGGCGCGTCCTGCTCGACGGCCGCGACCTGCTGGCGCTGCCGGAGCGCGAGATGCGCAAGGTGCGCGGCGGCGAGATCGCGATGATCTTCCAGGAGCCGATGACCTCCCTCAACCCGGTGCTGAGCGTCGGCCGCCAGCTCGCCGAGGCGGTGCTGGCCCACGAGCCGGTCTCCGGGCGCGAGGCGCGGCGCCGCGCCGTCGACGCGCTGTCGGCCGTACGCATCCCCGAGCCGGAGCGGCGCCTCGACCAGTACCCGCACGAGCTGTCCGGCGGCATGCGCCAGCGCGTCATGATCGCGATGGCGCTCGCCTGCAATCCCAAGGTCCTGATCGCCGACGAGCCGACGACCGCCCTCGACGTCACGATCCAGGCCCAGATCCTTGAACTGATGCGCGACCTCCAGCGCGAGCGCGGCACGGCGATCATCCTGATCACCCACGACATGGGCGTGGTCGCCGAGATGGCGGACCGGGTCGTCGTGATGAACGCCGGCCGCATGGTCGAGCACGGCACCGTCCTCGACGTCTTCGAGCGGCCGCGCGACCCCTACACGCGCAAGCTGCTGGCGGCCGTCCCCAGGCTGGGCGCGATGCAGGGCACGGACCTGCCGCTGCGCGGGGCCGACCCCTCGGCCCGGACCGGCCAGGAACCGGTGGTCGAGGTCGAGGACCTGACGGTGCGCTTCGACGTCAAGGGCGGGCTCCTCCAGCGGACCGTCCGGCGCGTCCACGCGGTCGAGGGCATCTCCTTCGCGATCCGGCCCGGCGAGACGCTGGCCCTGGTCGGCGAGAGCGGCTGCGGCAAGTCGACGACGGGCAAGGCGCTGCTGAACCTCGTCGACTGGAGCGGGAACATCCGCATCTGCGGCCGGGAGACCGCCGGCCTCGGCCGCTCGGGCATGCGGCCGGTCCGCCGCAACATCCAGATGGTGTTCCAGGACCCCTACGCCTCGCTCGACCCCCGCATGACCGTCGGCGACCTGGTCGCCGAGCCGATGGTGATCCACGGCACCGCGTCCGGCAGCGAGCTCGCCGGCCGGGTCGAATGGCTGTTCCGCCGCGTCGGCCTCGACCCCGCGCATGCCGCCCGCCACCCGCACGAATTCTCGGGCGGCCAGCGCCAGCGCATCTGCATCGCCCGCGCATTGGCGTTGTCGCCGCGCGTGATCGTCGCCGACGAGTCGGTCTCCGCGCTCGACGTGTCGGTCCAGGCGCAGGTGCTCGACCTGATGCAGGAGCTGCAGGACGAGTTCGGCCTGTCCTACCTGTTCATCTCGCACGACATGGCGGTGGTCGAGCAGATCAGCCACCGCGTCGCCGTGATGTATCTGGGCCAGATCGTGGAGATGGGGCCGCGGCGCGCGGTGTTCGAGACGCCGCGCCACTCCTACACGCGCAAGCTCCTCCAGGCGGTGCCGATCGCCGACCCGCGGCGCCGGCGCGACACTTTCCGCAAGCTCGTCGGCGAGATCCCGAGCCCGGTGCGCCCCCTCGACTACCGGCCGGTCCATCTCCGCCTCGAGGACGTCGGCGGCGGCCATCTGGTAGCCCCGGAGGCAGCCGCCTGCAGGGCTCCGAATCCAGGTTAACGCGAAGAGAAGCCGAGGATTGAAGCGAGGTATCGGCCGTCCCATCCAGCGACCTTTCTCCTGAGCTTGATGGATTTTTTGTCGGCGACGGCGCGGACGAGGTTGATGGCGAAGTGTCGGACGACGGCCATGTTTCTGGCGCCGTGGCCGGTTCGCAATCGGGCCTGGTCGTCGCCGAAGACGACA